>CAZTHJ010000018.1:0-14186 GCA_964613565.1 uncultured Dehalococcoidales bacterium
GCACCAAGAATAACCCTGCGTTGATAGGAGAGCCCGGTGTAGGCAAGACTGCCATTGTTGAAGGGCTGGCACACAGGATAGTAAGCGGCGAAGTTCCCGAAACATTGCAGGGCAAGAGATTGCTCACATTGGACATCGGGCTGCTTGTGGCAGGCACCAAGTACCGCGGTGAATTTGAAGAAAGATTGAAGAAAGTAATAGAAGAAATCAAGAATTCGGGTAACTGCATCCTTTTCATAGATGAATTACATACCATCGTAGGGGCAGGGGCGGCTGAAGGCGCGGTCGATGCTTCCAATATACTCAAACCGCCGCTTTCCAGGGGCGAACTGCAATGCATAGGTGCCACCACCCTGGATGAATACCGCAAACATATAGAAAAAGACGCCGGGCTGGAACGGCGCTTTCAACCTGTGGTAGTTGCTGAACCCGGGATTGATGATACCATCGCCATTCTCAAGGGTATCAAGGAACGCTATGAAGAGCATCATCGATTGACCATCAGCGATGAAGCACTTCATGCAGCTGTACAGCTGTCCAGCAGGTACATACCGGACAGGTTCCTCCCTGATAAGGCTATCGACGTGATGGATGAAGCAGCATCGCGTGTACGCATTAAACGGGGAAACGTTCCCATGAGCTTGACGGAAGCAAGGAAAGCCCTGGAGAATGTGCGCCGCGACAAGGAACTGGCGATTTCCTCTCAGCAGTATGAATATGCCGCTGAGTTGCGTGACAGGGAAGTACAGCTCATGGATAAGATCAAGGACATGGAACATGAGTGGCAAGTTGAAAAGAAACAGGAAAAACCTGTTGTCACGTTTGATGACATAGCTGAAATTATCAGCATGTGGACAGGAATCCCAATTGTTCGCTTGACTTCAGATGAAACCAGCCGCCTGCTCAACATGGAAGAGGCCATTCATAAGCGCATTGTGGGCCAAGACGAAGCTGTTATCACCATTTCAAAAGCGGTCAGGCGAGCCAGGGCAGGCATCAAAGACCGCAGACGACCCATCGGTTCTTTTATTTTCCTCGGCCCCACCGGCGTGGGCAAGACCGAGCTGGTGAGGGCACTGGCTGAATTCATGTTTGGCAGTGAGGACTCCATGATTAGACTCGATATGTCGGAGTTCATGGAGAGGCACGCAGTCGCCAGGCTGGTTGGTGCACCGCCAGGATATGTAGGATATGAAGAGGGCGGACAGCTAACCGAGGGTGTGAGAAGAAAGCCCTATTGCGTGATCTTGCTTGACGAAATTGAGAAGGCACACCCGGATGTGTATAACATCCTTCTGCAGATATTTGATGATGGGCATTTAACCGATGCCAAAGGCCGCCGAGTAGATTTCCGCAACAGCATTATAGTGATGACCAGCAATATCGGGGCCAAAGATATATTGCATAATGCGAACCTCGGGTTTAATGTCAATACAGATGAAGATAAAGACCGTAAAAGCCAGTATGACAAGATGAAGGATAAGGTCTTAAATGAGCTGAAAAAGCAGTTTAAACCTGAATTCCTCAACAGACTTGATGGCACTGTCGTATTCCATTCGCTGACCAAAGAGCAGGTGCGTGACATCGTCGACCTCATGCTGGCGCAGATAATTAAGGCTGTGGCAGAACAGAACATTAAACTGGAAATCAGCGATGCGGCCAAGAATTATCTCGCTGACAAAGGCTATGATCCCAATTACGGGGCACGGCCGCTAAGACGGGTGATTCAAGATGAAATAGAGGACAAACTTTCCGAATCACTTCTGCTCTGCACATTTAAAGCAGGGGATAGTGTTGAGATAGACCACGACGGTGAAAAAATCGTCATGCGCTCTAAATCAGCTTCAGCCGCCAGCTCCGGCAATTCCGATATCAGCAGCCCAGAGAGGACCGGCTCTTCCAGTGTGCACTAGTAAAACCATATAATACTGGCACTTTACGTCTGGGCGGGATTATAATCTACTTAAATTTCCGCCCTTTTTTTATCTGTAATGAATGATGAAGTTGGTATTATAATTGCCGCCGCAGGCATCAGCGCCAGGCTGGGCCAGGACAAACTGTTTTTACCGCTGGGCGGCAAACCGGTGCTTGCATGGTCGGTAGATGCCTGCCAGAGCCACGCTGATATCAACCAGATCGTCATCGTGCTGCATAAAAATAATATCGACAAAGGGCAGCGCCTGGCCTGTAAAAGAAATTGGGCCAAGGTCAAGCAGATCTGCCCGGGAGGAGAACGCCGACAGGACTCTGTATATGCAGGATTAAAATGCCTCGCTGACTGCAGATGGGTTCTGATCCACGACGGAGCGCGCCCTTTCCTCACAGCCGCTATGATAACAGATGGTCTTAGCGCAGTCATGGACACAGGCGCAGCAGCGGCCGCGGTACCTGTCAAAGATACAATTAAATTCTGCCGTGAATATAATATAGTTACATCCACTCCGCTCAGGACAAATCTGTGGTCAGTGCAGACACCCCAGGTATTTCGCTTTGATATAATACATGCAGCCTTCAGGGAAATTAGTACAGATGTTACTGATGATGCCGCTCTCGTGGAGAAACTGGGCTCCGAGGTGAAGCTGTATATGGGTTCTTATCAGAATATCAAAATCACCACACCTGAAGACCTGTCACTGGCAAGGCTGATAGCCAGGGAACTGAAGAGAAAATGCGTATAGGTATTGGCTACGACATACACAAGCTAAAAAAGGGGATAAAATTGATGCTTGGCGGCATTGAGATCCCTTTCAGTTACGGACTCACGGGGCACAGCGACGCAGATGTACTGCTGCATGCCATTATGGATGCCATGCTGGGAGCAGCTGCCCTTAAGGATATCGGCTATCATTTCCCCACAGATGATCCCACATACAAAGGTGTCGCCAGTATTGAACTGCTGCAAAATGTGCGTGCAATGATCGGGGAAAAGGGGCTGAGAGTAGGCAATATCGACACAACCGTTATCGCCGAGGAGCCCAAAATTGCTCCCTTTATCGACGATATGCGCGGCAAAATTGCCGCCGTCCTGGATGTCCATACGGACCAGGTTATGGTCAAGGCTACTACCAACGAAGGCCTGGTTGCTGCCGGCAATAAAAAAGGCATTGCAGCCTTTGCCGTTGCATTACTGGTAGATGAATCTGAGAACGTGTGGTAACATATGGCCAATTTATGTAAAAGCATCAGGGCAGATATCAGAGCCGTCTTCTTACATGATCCGGCAGCCAGGAATGTGTTTGAAGTGCTGTTTGCCTATCCGGGCTTTCATGCCAGACAATATCACCGCATCACCCACATATTATGGAGATGGAAAATTCCTTTTTTCCCCAGGTGGATTTCTCATATTGCGCGCTTTTTCACCGGCATAGAAATTCACCCCGGCGCCAGCATTGGTGAAGGATTTTTCATAGATCATGGCATGGGTGTTGTCATCGGCGAGACCACGGAGATCGGAGATAATGTGGTGCTCTACCAGGGAGTGACGCTGGGCGGCACCAGCATACAGAAAGCCAAACGCCATCCCACTCTGGGCAATAATGTCATCGTGGGCTCCGGTGCAAAAATTATCGGGGCTATCCACATCGGGAATAACGTGAAGGTTGGATCAGGGTCCGTGGTTATCACTTCCGTGCCGTCAAATGCCACAGTGGTAGGCGTCCCGGGAAGGATTGTTGAAATCAGAAATCCTGATACTGATACAGTTGAGCGGCTCCCCGACCCCGTCTGGGAAAAACTTCAATCACTCGAGGCCAAGATTGCGAAACTGGAAAAAGAGCTGGGCGATAAGGGCAAATGGAAGCTGCAATAAATTGAGGAGCTTTTTATGAAAATCTATAGTACGCTGAGCGGGAAGAAAGAGGATTTCAGGCCGGATAGCGATACAGTCAGCATGTATGTATGCGGGGTTACCGTCTACGATGACTGCCACATCGGCCACGCAATGAGCTATATCATTTTCGACACCATCAAGAGGTATCTGGAATTCAAGGAATACAAGGTAAAACATGTGCAAAATTTTACTGATATAGACGATAAAATCATTACACGCGCCAATCAGCTCGGCATCACTGCTACAGAGCTCTCCCAGAAATATATAGCGGAATACTTCAATGATATGGATGCCCTGAATATTAAAAGAGCATCTATTTATCCGAAGGCTACAGAGGAAATCCCTGAAATAATTCGCATTATTGAAGGCCTGATCCAGAAAGGCTTCGCCTATGCCATAGACGAAAGTGTTTATTTCCGCGTAAAAAATTTCAGCGGATATGGCAAGCTGTCTCATCAAAAAACAGACGAGATGCAGGCATCAGCCACTGCAGAGACAGAGAAAAAGGGCTCCGCGCTGGACTTCGCACTGTGGAAAGCCTCTAAACCCGGTGAACCAGCCTGGACAAGCCCCTGGGGCAGAGGCCGGCCGGGCTGGCATATCGAATGCACAGCCATGTCTCTTAAATATCTGGGGGAAAGTATGGATATACACGGAGGGGGACAGGACCTGGTTTTCCCTCACCATGAAAATGAAATAACCCAGTCGGAAAGTTTTACCGGCAGGGTGCCCTTTGTGCGCCACTGGATGCACAACGGACTGCTCCAGTTGCGCGGCAATAAAATGAGCAAATCGCTGGGCAATCTGATAACTGTAAAAGATATGCTGCAAAACTACAGCCCTGATGCTATCAGGCTGTTTATTCTGAATTCACATTACCGCAGCCCATTACTTTACAGTGAAGAATCGCTGGCAGCGGCTGAAACAGGAATGGAGAGATTGCGCCAGGCTGCTAGGGCCAATGATAATGACAGCAAGGATCAGGACATTTTACAATCGCAAGCATTCAGACAGAGATTCGTTGAAAGCATGGATGATGATTTCAATACGGCACAGGCCATGGCTGCCCTCTTCGATCTGGCCAGGGAGATCAACAAGGCCAGGGAAAACAAACTCAATATTGGGGAGGCCAGGAATACTCTGGTTGAACTCGCCGCTATCCTCGGCTTTACCTTAAAAGAACCCCCGAGAAAGCCACTGCAGGCGGAGCCTTTTGTCGAGCTACTGATCTCTATCAGGAACGACCTGCGCCAGGTTAAGCAATGGCAGGTTGCGGACAAAATCAGGGGCGAGCTAACCCGGCAGGGCATTGTGCTGGAAGACTCGCAGCAAGGCACAACCTGGAAAAGATCTTAATACGTTGATGTACCCCATGCATAGGGGCATTTAAATAATATCAATACAGACAACCTCAGCATATATTCCGGGCCACGGGCAGAAGTTACGCCCAAAGCTGCAGCACTTCATTTATCACACGCTCAAACGTACAACGATAATGGAAATAATGACAAACAGTACCATGAGCACAATCGTCATCTGGAACAATGTCTTCTCCACCCCGCGCCTGGTACGGTATATGCCTTCAGCCTGACCGAAGATACCGCCCAGTCCACCACCTTTAACCTGCAATATAAGCACACCGATCAAGGCAAGGGCCAGCACAATTTGCGCCACTAATAGGAATACTGGCATTTCTAGGATCCTCCAAGTTTTTCAATAAGTATTTTCTTAACTGTTTCAGGATTTGCTCTACCCTGGCTGACTTTCATCACCTGCCCGATGAGAAAACCCATAGTCTGCTGTTTACCCGCCCGGTAATCAGCTATAGCCTGGGGATTCTTCTTAATTATAACATCAATCATGTTTTCAATCTCGGCATTGTCACTGATCTGGCCCAACCCTTTCTCCTCAATTATGGCTTGCGGCGCCCTGCCTTGACTGAACATCTCTTCAAAAACAGATTTTGAAACCGGGCCGCTCACCGTTCCCTCATCTATCAAATCGACCAGTTCCACAAGCTTATGCGGCTTAATACGGGTAGCGGAAATATCGCAATTTGTCGCATTCAGCAAGCGGCTGAAGTCCCCCAGCAGCCAGTTGCTCACCTTTTTGGCTTTGTTAGATAAATCGGCAGAGCTTAGTGTATGTCGCATTAAGGACATGCAGTTTTCAAAATAACTGGCCATGTTCTTTGAATCTACCAGCAGGCTGGCATCATACAGCGGGAGGCCGAATTGAGCCATAAAGCGCTCACGCTTGGCATCCGGCAATTCCGGAAGGCGGCTCTGGAGTTCCTTTACCCAGCTTACTTCGAATACAAAGGGAGGCAGGTCGGGCTCGGGGAAATACCTGTAATCATGGGCGTACTCCTTGCTTCGCTGGCTTATGGTAATTCCTTTATCGTCCACCCAGCCTCTGGTTTCCTGCACTGTCTTTCCGTTATTTTTTATTACATCCTCTTGCCTTTTGGCCTCATATTCCAGCGCGCGGTAGACCGCCTTAAAGCTGTTCACATTCTTTACTTCAGCCTTGGGCAGGTATTCCCTTGTGCCCCTGGGGCGGATGCTGATATTGGCATCACACCTGAAGCTGCCCTCTTCCATGTTTCCGGTGGAAACTCCCAGGTATTGCAAAATGCTGCGCAGTTTAATCAAATATAACCTGGCCTCTTCGGGCGAGCTGATATCAGGCTCACCCACGATCTCCATCAAGGGGGTACCTGCCCTGTTTACATCCATCAGGCTGTAACTCTCGCCCTCCTGTGAAGTTCTGTGTATAAGCTTGGCAACATCCTCTTCCAGGTGCACCCTGGTAATGCCGATCCTTTTCGTTTGACCTTCTATATCCAGATTCAGCCAGCCATTTATGCCGATGGGTGCATCGAACTGCGAAATCTGATATCCCTTCATTAAATCGGGATAGGGATAATTCTTTCTGTCAAATTTGGCCCAGTCCGCAATCCTGCAATTCAAGGCCAGGGCAGTCATTGCCGTGAACTCTATTGCCTTCCGGTTAATTGTGGGCAATACACCCGGCATGCCGAGGCAGATGGGACATACATGGGTATTTGGAGGCGTATATGCATAATCGGCACTGCAGGAACAATACATCTTGCTCTCCGTTAAAAGCTGAGCATGCACCTCAAGTCCAATGATGATTTCGTATTCCACAATAGCGGTTAGTATATCAACTTAAGCATAGGCGGGCAAATACAAAGTGAACTTAAGGAAGTCCTTTGTCAGAGATGAGAAGGACTTCTAAAATTTCGAATAGCTGGCATGTTAATACCGGTTTCTTAAAAGCTATAACCCCTTATCTTTCCAAAGTTATTTATATTGGTGAGGCATGCAGCTTCTGCACAATTCCTCCAATCTAAAAGTTGCACCAAACGTCATGATTTGATATACTTATACTTCAGAAAATGCCTTTAAGTCAGTCCGGAGAGGCTGGCAAGGGATAAGATGAAGCAACTTCATAGCCCAGCAAAACTGAATACATACCAGAATGATTGCAAATCGACCTCTTGCCAGTTAAAGGCAGGAGGTTTTTATTTTGTCTGAAAAAGTCCTTCTCTCCCATATTGATATAGAACGTTCCCTTACGCGCATTTCCCATGAAATAGTGGAGCGCAACGGTGGGGCCGAGCATATCATCCTGGTTGGCATCCTCACCCGCGGCTTTCCCCTGGCACAAAGGCTGGCAGGGGCTATCCAGAAATTTGAAGGGATATCAATTCCAGTAGGCTCTCTGGATATCAGCCTCTACCGCGACGACATTTCCTCACGGGACTTAAAACCTGTCATTCACCGCACCGATATCCCTGAGGATGTTACCGATAAGAATATAATCCTGGTTGATGACGTGTTTTACACTGGACGCAGTATCAGGGCTGCTATGGATGCCATCATGGACCTGGGCAGGCCCAGGACCATCCAACTGGCAGTGCTGGTGGACAGAGGGCACCGTGAGCTTCCCGTCAGAGCAGATTATGTGGGCAAGAATATACCCACCTCCAGTCAGGAGGAAATCAAGATCTACCTCAACGAAATTGACGGCGAGGACAAGGTAGTCATTATTTCAATGGACAGGGAGACGTAAAATGAAAAGACCTGAACCTGATGCGGGCGCTGCTTCTACAAAAACACAAACAAACTCGCCTGCAAATAACTGGAGACATAAGCACATACTTGATATAGATGATTTCAGCCCCAGGGAAATATCACTTGTATTCGAAACAGCCGATGCTATGGCAGAAATCCTTTCACGTGAGGTAAAAAAAGTACCTACATTAAGGGGCACTTCCATTGTAAATCTATTCTACGAGCCCAGCACCAGAACACGGTCTTCATTTGAACTGGCAGCAAAAAATTTAAGCGCCGACGTGATTAACCTGGATTCTTCCAAGAGCAGCGTGGTTAAAGGAGAATCGCTGATCAACAACCTGCAAACGCTGCAGGCACTGGGAGCACAGATCATCGTCATTCGTCACTCGCAGTCCGGGGCTCCCTACCTGGCTGCACAAAATGTTGATGCCAGCATCATCAACGCAGGAGACGGCCAGCATGCCCATCCCTCTCAGGCACTGCTTGACCTGTATACCATGCGCAACCATTTTGGCCAGATCAAAGGCCTCAAGGTTGCCATTATCGGAGATATCCTGCACAGCCGCGTGGCCCGCTCCAATATATGGGGATTGAATATTATGGGTGCACAAACAGTGCTCTGCGCCCCGCCTACCCTGTCGCCGCTGAATTTGGATCAATTTATCCGGCAGAGCAACCTTGCCAGCACTTCCTTCGAGCCTGATATCAATACTGCCGTTAAGGACGCAGATGTGGTTATAGTGCTCAGGCTGCAAAGGGAACGCCAGCAGAGCGGCCTGCTGCCCACCCTGCGTGAATATATCAAAATGTATCAATTAGACCAGTCCCATCTCAGCTTGGCCAAACCCCAGGCTATGGTGATGCACCCCGGGCCGATCAATGAGGATATCGAAATCTCAAGCGAAGTAGCCCATGGGTTACAGTCGGTAATCAATCAACAGGTCTCCAACGGAATCGCCGTCAGGATGGCCCTGTTTTATCTTGTATCTGGAAGGAGAATCGATCATGCCGCTTAATATACTGATCAAGGGAGGAAGGATCATTGACCCTGGCCAGAAGCTCGATACTGCGGGCGACCTGCTTGTCAGCGACGGCAGGATTGCCGCTATAGAAAAAACTGGCGTAATTGCGCAGCAGGATAATATGAAAATTATCGATGCCCAGGATTGCATCGTTTGTCCTGGCTTTATCGACCTGCACTGCCACCTGCGCGAGCCCGGTTATGAAGACAAGGAGACAATTGCCAGCGGCAGCCGTGCTGCTGCACGCGGCGGCTTTACCACCATTTGCTGCATGCCTAACACCAACCCGCCGCTGGATACAGAAGCTGCTATTGATTATGTAAAACAAAAGGCACTCTCGGTCGCCCCCATCCGTGTCCTTCCCATCGGATGTATCACCATGGGCCGGCAGGGCAAGGAATTGAGCGAAATGCATGCCTTGGCCAAGGCCGGCGCAGTGGGATTCAGCGATGATGGATCACCGGTTACAGATTCTCGCATTATGTTTCTCGCCATGCAGTATAGCCTCATCACAGGCCTGCCCATAATCGACCATTGCGAAGATAGCTCACTCTCCGAAGGCGGCATCATCAATGAAGGTTGGGTGGCTACGCGCCTGGGATTGAAGGGCATCCCCGCGGCCGCTGAAGAAATTATGGTAGCCCGTGATATCCTGCTGGCGGGGAGCTCCGCAGCCAGCGTACATATCGCCCATGTCAGCACCAAAGGATCCGTCGAGCTGATCAGACAGGCTAAAGGGGATGGCATACATATCACAGCAGAGGTGGCCCCGCATCATCTTCTCATGGACGAGGAATGGGTCTTGCGGGGCGCAAATGCGCAGTCAACCGGCCTAGCGTATAACACAAATGCCAAGGTCAACCCGCCACTGAGGACACAGGATGACATCCGTGCTCTAATAGGTGGACTGAAGGACGGTACCATCGACGCCATCGCCACCGATCATGCGCCGCATGCACTGGTGGATAAGAACTGCGAGATGGGACTGGCCGCATTCGGCATCAGCGGACTGGAAACAGCTCTGGCCAGCCTGCTTAAACTAGTCCATGACGGCATGCTGGATCTTAATACGCTGATATCGAGTATGACCTGCAAACCTGCATCTATCATCAGCAAGAGCACTGGCAAACTGGGCCGTCTCAAACCCGGCAGCACAGCGGATATAACAATATTCAACCCACAGCTTCCCTGGACGGTAAAGGCAGCAGAATTCCTCTCCATGGGCAAAAACACACCTCTTGACGGACAAAATTTGACAGGCAGGGTGCTTTATACCATATCTAACGGGGAACTGGTTTATCAAAACCACACTGCCTGAGAAACGAGGAAATATAATCAAAAAAGCAATTTTAGTACTGGAAGACGGGGTAATTTTCCCCGGTTTTTCCTTCGGTGCGGAAAATACTGCCTGCGGGGAAGTTGTTTTTGATACGGCCATGACGGGCTACCAGGAGATGCTGACAGATCCTTCGTTTGCCGGACAGATCGTTACGCCCACCTACCCGCTGATGGGCAACTACGGCATCAATGACGTAGACTTCGAATCCGGCAGGATACAGGTAAGCGGTTTTGTAGTCAGAGAATATTGCGAAGAACCCAGCCACAGGCTAAGCCAGAAAACTTTGAATCAGTACCTGGCACAAAACAGTATTCCAGGCATATGCTGTGTCGACACACGTGCACTCACCCGTCACATCCGTGCTCACGGTACCATGATGGGCATTATATCCAGCGAACTAACCTCAGAAAAGGCACTTAAAAGGCTTTTTGCTGAAAAAAGCTATGACAGCACAGATTTTGTTAAGGCTGTTACAACAATGGAAATATATCACCCACCTGCTTCTAATACCAGCGGACCAGAGGCCCCACATATCGTAGTGATTGATATGGGCCTGCGCTACAATATCAGCCGTATTTTATGTAAGCTTGGCAGCAGGATAACGGTTGTCCCCGTGCATTTACAGTCAAGGGAAATCATGGAACTCAACCCGGACGGCATCCTGCTTTCGCCGGGTCCTGGTGATCCTGCATTGCTTGATTATGCAATCAAACTCACCAGCGAAATCATCCATAAGAAACCTGTAATGGGCATTTGCCTGGGGCACCAGTTGATCGCACTGTCCATGGGAGCGAATACCTACAAGCTAAAATTCGGCCACCGCGGGGCCAATCACCCGGTCAAAGATCTGGCCACGGGAAGAATACATATAACCATGCAGAACCACGGCTATGCAGTTGATGCAAATACTGTTAAAGACGGGCTGATAGTAAGCCATATCAATGTCAATGACGGCACAGTGGAGGGATTAAGGCATAAGGAGCTTCCCCTCATGTCCATCCAGTATCACTCCGAAGGAGCACCGGGCCCGCAGGATAATACTTATCTCTTTAAGGAATTCTTAGACTTGATTAAGAAAGGGATAACTTGAGCAATACAGGCAAAGTCCTCGTCATTGGATCCGGCCCCATCATCATCGGCCAGGCTGCTGAGTTCGATTACGCCGGCACCCAGGCCTGCAAATCGCTGCGTGAGGAAGGCATTACCACTGTTCTGGTAAATTCGAACCCGGCGACCATTATGACAGACCAGGGTATAGCCGACATCGTTTATATTGAGCCGCTGACCAAGGAAGTGCTCACGCGTATTATTGAGAAGGAACGTCCGGATGGGCTGCTGCCCACATTGGGAGGGCAGACAGGTTTAAACCTGGCAGTCGAACTGGCAGATGAGGGAGTACTGGAAAAGTACAATATCAAATTGCTGGGCACATCTCTGGAAACCATCAAAACGGCAGAGGAAAGATCATCTTTCAAGAAATTAATCGAGGACATCGGGGAACCTGTACCGAAGAGTATTACCGCAAATTCTGTAGCAGAAGCAGTTAACTTTGCCAAGTCGATTGGTTTGCCGCTGATAATTCGCCCCTCCTTTACGCTGGGGGGCACCGGGGGTGGCATAGTTTACAGCATGCAGGAGCTGGAAGAAGTGGTCGGCGGCGGACTAGCCGCCAGTTTCACGCACCAGGTACTGGTGGAAAGGTGCCTGCTGGGCTGGAAAGAGCTGGAATACGAAGTCATGCGTGACGCGGGGGATAACTGCATTACCATCTGCAATATGGAAAATCTTGATCCCATGGGAGTACATACGGGCGACAGTATTGTGGTTGCGCCCAGCCAGACACTCAGCGATAAGGAATACCAGATGCTGAGAACGGCCAGCCTTAAAATTATACGCGCACTGGGAATCGAAGGTGGCTGCAATGTGCAGTTTGCCCTGACACCCAGTCCGGTCGTGGCCCGCAAGTGGGCACGGGATCAGCTTGACCTCCAGGAGAGCCAATACTATGTTATCGAGGTAAACCCACGGGTCAGCCGCAGCTCCGCCCTTGCCAGCAAGGCTACGGGCTATCCCATCGCACGCGTGGCCGCCAAAATTGCGGCGGGCAAGAGGCTGGA
Organism: uncultured Dehalococcoidales bacterium; assembly: GCA_964613565.1. Taxonomy (GTDB): domain Bacteria; phylum Chloroflexota; class Dehalococcoidia; order GIF9; family UBA5629; genus CAZTHJ01. Next base: position 12,411 of record CAZTHJ010000018.1, read on the forward strand.
CCAGATACCCAATAAGGTAACAGGCAAAACCATGGCTGCTTTTGAGCCTGCATTAGACTACTGCGTGGTTAAGATACCCAGATGGCCTTTCGACAAATTCGCCTCTGGCGACAGGAAAACCGGAAGCCAGATGAAATCAACGGGTGAAGTTATGGCCATCGAACGCACCTTCGAGGCGGCCTTTCAAAAAGCCGTGCGCTCCCTTGAGTTTGGCGGCAAATCGACTCTTTGGGAAGATAGAAACTGGGGCAGCAAAAGGGATTTAGAGGCCTACCCGCTGTTTCCCAATGACATGCGGCTGTGGGCCATCATGGCGGCACTGCGCCGCGGCTTTGCCCCCGAAGACATCTCTGCACATACGGGCATAGACCCCTGGTTCATGCATAAATTCAATAACATCGTATCCATGGAAAAGAGGCTGCTGTCCGAGCCACTGGAGAGGGACCTGCTGTGGACTTCCAAAAGACTGGGATTCTCCGATGAACAGATCGGCATTCTTGCCGACAAGCTTCCCGAGCAGGTCCGCCAGCTGCGTCAGGAGCTGAATATCAAGCCGGTGTATAAAATGGTCGACACCTGCGCTGCCGAATTCGATGCAGAAACGCCATATTTTTACAGCACGTATGAAGAGGAAAATGAAGCTCTGCCGATCGGGGAGAGGAAGGCAGTTGTCATCGGCAGCGGCCCTATTCGTATCGGGCAGGGAATTGAATTCGATTACTGCAGCGTACATTCTGCCTGGGCCCTGCAGGAAATCGATATTAAAAGCATCATGATTAATTCCAATCCCGAAACCGTATCCACCGATTTTGACACCAGCAACAGGCTCTATTTCGAAGCACTGGACGAAGAGAGCGTGAGGGATATCCTGGAAAACGAGAATGTTTTCCCCGGCGTTAACTGGGTTCCTCCGTCCATTGTCCAGTTTGGCGGTCAAACAGCGATTAACCTGGCGGCACCGCTGGCTAATGCAGGTATGCCCATTATAGGTTCGGCCATAGATGCCATAGACATAGCGGAAGACCGCCGCAGGTTTGAGGACTTCCTCAATAAGCTGGGCATACCACAGCCCCCCGGCGCAGCCGTAACTTCGCTCGAGGAAGGGATCAATGCCAGCAGGCTCCTGGGCTTCCCGCTGCTGGTTCGTCCCAGCTATGTTATCGGCGGCAGGGCCATGGAAATCGTGCATGATGAAGAGGAGCTGAGCAAGTACATGTCACTGGCGCTGGAGATGGACAGCCGTCGGCCCACACTGATAGATAAATACTTTGAAGGCAAAGAGGTAGAAGTAGATGCGGTCTGCGATGGCAAAGAAGTGCTCATACCCGGAATTATGGAACATATCGAAAGGGCCGGTGTGCACAGCGGCGATTCCATAGCTGTCTATCCTGCCCTTAACCTCACACAAAATGAGGTTGATACCATCATTGACTATACCACCAGGATCGGCAGGGAGCTGAAGGTTAAAGGCCTGATGAATGTTCAGATGGTGGTCATGAGAGAACAGTTCGAATCCTTTGTCTTTATCATAGAAGTAAATCCTCGCGCCAGCAGGACCATCCCCTTTATTTCCAAAATTACTGGAGTGCCCATGGTTAAAATCGCCACTAAGATCATGCTGGGCAAAAACCTTAAGGATCTGGGCTACAAGGCGGGCCTGTGTAAAAGGCAGAAGCTAGTAGGCATCAAGGCGCCGGTCTTTTCCATGTCCAAGCTGACTGGCGTTGACACCTATTTGGGCCCTGAAATGAAATCCACCGGCGAGGTCATGGGCAT
>CAZTHJ010000019.1:0-14011 GCA_964613565.1 uncultured Dehalococcoidales bacterium
TATCTGCATCCGTGGTAACGAACAGATCTCGATCTTGCGCGATCTCCAGCTTGAGCTTTTTTTCTTTCATCAAGGGGAGCATTTCGTTGAAAAGTTCGGAGAAGAACTCTTTGAGATTGATCACGGTCGATTGGTTTCTTTTTAGAAAACTGGCCTCAGCAACTGTGAGGTCTTCTATGCCTTTGATAAGCTGGATGAGTTTGTCTATTGTCCCGCCTTGACTCCCGTTCATTCTTCCTCCTGCTCGCAGGAGGGTGATTCATGTATTATTCCCGTATGGTGATTTCGATGAAACCCCGTCGATCCAAGCGGGCCGGTCCCGTCGTCGCGGTCGCTGAACGACCAATCGGCCTGTCCGGCGAAGACGACCCCGACGCCATCACCGATTACGATCATCCCGGCATTGCAGCCGGCACCACACTGTATACGGAGAGCTTCTCCGAGCCCGAGGCTGGTTCCGACCTGGCTTCATTACAGACCAGGGGCATCAAGGACGGCGATGTCTATGTTATCAACGGGCAGAAGACCTGGGCCAGCTTTTCCCCCTATGCCGATTTCTGCGTAGCCCTCATCCGCACCGACCCCGCCTCCCAGCGACATCACGGCCTGAGCGTTTTCCTTGTCGACCTCAAGACGCCCGGGGTAACTGTAAGCGCCATCGCCAACCTGCACGATGAGCCGCATTTCGGCGAGATCTTTTTCGAGGACGTCAGAGTGCCGGGATCAAACAGGATCGGCAACGAGAACGAGGGCTGGCTGGTGGCTCAGACCTTTCTCAGCTATGAAAGGGTAGCCATCACACCCATTGCCGCACTGCAGGGCATGATCGAGAAGCTGGTAAAATACGCCGCCAGCTTGCCCGACTCTGAACGTAAGCGGATCGGCGCCGTGGCCGGCCGTCTCAGCGCTGAGATCGATGTGGGCAGGCTACTCTCCTACCAGGTGGCCTGGCTGGAAGACCAGCACAGGGCAACGGAATGGGACTCGGCCATGACCAGGCTCTACGGCACGCGCTTGTGGAAAAAAGCCGCCAGCGAAGTGGTTAACCTGCTGGGGCTTTACGGACGGCTGGATGATAATGACCCACTAGCCCCCGTTAAGGGCTGGTTCGAGCACTTCTATCTCAGTTCCATCGGCTCCACGCTGGCAGCCGGCACCACGGAAATACAGAAAACTGTGCTGGCAGTGCGCGGCCTGGGTCTCAAAGGCTAAAGTCACCATTTTCCATAATCGATATTTAAACTGCCCCGTCAATCCCGGGGCAGTTATTTTTACGCTCATTTAGCATTGACATGCGGCGCGGCGCGATGCTATGCTTAGCATAGCTATCCGATGCCTGCCTTCAGTACGGGTAGCTGTAATTGTAGAGTGATGTCCATGGAAAAAATCGCCATCGTAACAGACAGCGTGGCCTGCCTGCCGCTCGAGATGACGCAGAGATACGGCATCAGCGTTGTACCCGCCGGCAACATCTACTATGAAGGCAAGACCTACCGCGACTCCATAGACCTGAGCCATGCGGAGGCTTACCGCATACTGGAAAGTTCGCCGCGCGAGTTTTTTACCGGCCCCACCAGCCCTGCCGAGTTCCTCGACCTTTTCCGCAGGCTGGGCAAATCAAATAAGGGCATCCTGTATATCGCTCTGTCCTCCAAGCTGAGCACATTGTACAACTCGGCACTGATTGCACGCGAGATGGCGCAAAAAGAGATACACCGTACCAGGATAGAAATCGTGGACTCCGCCACGGCTACGGCGGCACAGGGCTTTATTGCCCTGGCCTCAGCCCGGGCATCAAATGAGGGTAAAAGCCTGGACGAGGTAATGATGCTGGCTCAGGAGATGAAGGACAGGGTAGACCTTTTCTATGTGCTGGATACAATCAAATACGTACATAGGACCGGACGTGTACCCCGCCCCGTGGCTGAGTTCGGCTCAAAACTCAACGTTAAACCACTGGTGACGGTGAAAAACGGCCGTGCCCAGATACTGGGGCTGGTGCGCAGCACCAACCGCGGCATCCAATCGCTGCTTAATATTGCCCGGGAACATATCAATTCACGCCCCGTACACATTGCGGTGCTGCATGCAGACGCCCCTGCCGAAGCTGAACAGCTCAGGGAAAGGTTTCTCAGCGAGTTCGACTGCAAAGAGCTGTGGACAGGCGAGTTCAGCCCTCTCATGGTATATGCCACGGGCAAAGGCGTACTGGGCATCGCTTTCTATATCGACAAAGAGTAAGTTATCCCTTAAGCCCCATTTCAATTTGGGGCAAAACAGTATAAAATAGTCCTTTGCTATGCTTGTAGAAATTATATTACCCGTAGCGGCCTATTTTTTCGGCTCCTTCCCTTATATGCTGCTGCTGAGCCGCGCTCTGGGGCATGACCTCTCGGCGGAAAGCGACTATCATATCGCCATGTACCGCAATGTGGGACGCGTAGCGGGCTTTTCCGGCATTCTCATGGACATGTTAAAGGGCATTATTCCGGTTCTAATCGGCTTCTACTTCAACCTGCACCCTGCCATAGTCGCAGCAACGGCTGTCACAGCAACCTGTGGCCAGATGTGGCCGATTTTCCAGAAATTCAATGGCGAAAAAGGCAATACCACCGGCGCCGGCGCACTGGGCAGCCTGCTGGTGGCCTATGGAGCCTGGCCTGTATTTGTCGTCGCTATAGCCTTTTTCGTTTCTGGCTTCTGCATCCGCACCATACCCCGCTTTATGGCCACAGAAACCGGGCACCAGCGACTATCCTTCGGCGGTCCGGTTTCCAACAGTATGCCCATAGGTATGCTTCTGGGCTTTGCCTCCATGCCTGTCAGTGCAGCTATTTTCGGCCAGCCCCTTGAACTAATACTGGCACCCCTGCTAATATTTATCGGCATCGTTATCCGCCGCCTGACCGCGAGCGTGCGCAAGGATATCGCGCAGGGTAAATCCAGCACAGGCCGCATCCTTATTAACCGCCTTTTCCTTGATCGCGGCTACTTTTAGTGTTATAGCCCGTGGCGTAAACTCCTGTAAAGCTGTTGCGTTTTACTGCATATGATACTTATAATGGTATTGAGCAGACACTGCTGATGGAGGGCCTAAAATAAAACTGACTCTGGTCAGGCTGAGAAAGGGGAGGGGATTAAAACAAACGCTGGACAGGGCATTCTGCCTTGGCGTAATGCTCTCCATCATGGCATGCCTGATCCCGCTACAAGCAGCATCTGCCACAATTGTCGTCCTACCCGCGCAGGGTACGGTCGGCAGCAGCGTTTCCATTACGGGATTCACCCCGGGCCAGGGCTATGTGGTAAGGTGGGACAACAGCAATTTGCTCAGCGGCACCTTTCCCTCCACAGGACAGGTCATATTTATCATTCCGGACACAGTCGGCGGCCCGCACAACCTGGAGGTACAGAGCCCGCCCGGTTCAACGGTTTATTCAGGCACCTTCAACGTACTGCCCTCGATCGGTATTAATAATAGCTCAGGAACGGTAGGCAGCACGGTAGTGGTCACCGGCAGGGGCTTTGCCTCGCTGGAGAATTATGTTACCGTTTTCTACGATGAAACTGCGGTCAAATCAGGCATCAACGCGGATATTAAGGGCACGTGGACGGCCAGCATTGCCATACCCGAATCCCCTGCCGACATGCACACCATCGACGCAGGAGGCAATTTCTACGGTGCGACCTCTATAGAAAACCGGGTCTTCACCGTCAAGCCTTCCATCAGCATCAGCCCCATATCAGGAGGCGTGGGCACAGTCATAACTGTCAAAGGCCACGGCTTCAACTCCAGGGAAACGGGCATCAGGGTAACATATGACAGCAATGCGGTTAAGTCAGACATACTGGCCGGGGAGAACGGCTCCTGGAACATGCAGTTTACTATACCCAACTCCACCACCGGCAGCCACATCATCGATGCATCCGGCAGCATCACCAGGGCTGTAGATATCGAGGATGCCGTTTTCAGTATTGCGCCCGGTTTGACGCTGGACCAGAGCGCAGGGATGATAGGCAGCACGGTCAAAATAACCGGTGCCGGCTTCGGGCCCGGCGAGAAAGGCATTGTCATCCTCTTCGACGGCATCACGATTAAAAGTGATATCGTAGCCGATAACAGCGGGCAGTGGAGCACGTCGCTGTCTGTGCCCGAGGCAGCTTATGGTCTGCATTATTTTGATGCCCGCGGCAATATGACCAACGTTTTCAGCGTGATAGATGCTCCCTTTACAGTTCAGCCCGGCATCAGCATCAACCCGGCAGGCGGCAATGTAGGCGACACTATCAGCATCCGCGGCACAGGCTTCCGGGCATCCTCCAGCATCAATGTTACCTATGGCAGTGCCCTGGCCCTGTCCAATATAACCACGGATGCCAGGGGCAGTTTCAGCGGCGGCTTCAGTGCGCCGGGCGGCCAGAGCGGGCCCATAAGCATCAAGGTTAGTGATAGCACAGGTATCAGTATGTCCGGCGTCTTCAATATGGATACAACTCCACCGCGCATCCCAACGCTTTTTTCTCCGGCACACGGAGAGAAAGTGGGCTATATCGGCAAAACAAAAGTAAATTTTGCCTGGGCTGATGTCACTGATCCCAGCGGTATGACCTATGAACTGCAGGTAAGTCCCTATTACAACTTCAATCCCGATATCATCTCCGTTTCCGGCCTGACATACACCGTTTACAGCCTGGCGGAGGCAGATGCCCTGCCTCACGGCGATTATTACTGGCGGGTGAGGGCTGTTGACGGCGCCGGCAATGCGAGCAGCTGGTCAACCACCTACATGCTGAGCGCGGCTTACATCGAGCAGGATACTTTATATATGATCATAGGGGGCGTGGTGCTCTTTATCATACTGCTGGCGGTAATTTTGCGCTGACACCGTATAGACCACCGCTTATTCGCAGCCCTCATGAATGCACTACGACAAAAATATGTAGCCATCGATCATCATCTGGAGCGGTCTAATGCCAGGCTGTACCGCCTGCTGGAGAAAGAAGACTAGCCTATTGACAGCGGCACGGCATTAAACTATTCTATACCTAATTATACGAGGTATCTATACGTAAACAGTCATGGAATGGTTCTGGTTTATACTGTTATGCATAGCCGCCTTTCTTTTAGGCGCTTGCCCCTTTGCAGTCTGGATCGGCAGGGCCTGCCTTCACAAGGATATCAGGCAGTATGGAGACCATAATCCGGGCGCAGCCAATGTATTCAAAGCCGGCAGCATAGCATGGGGATTCCTCGCTGTTTTTCTCGATATACTCAAGGGCATGCCTTTTGTCCTGCTGGCGGTTTTTCTGGGGCTGGTGGAGGGGCAAATCTACGGCATCGGCATATGCGCCATCCTGGGACATGCCTGGAGCCCCCTGCTGCGTTTCAGAGGCGGCAAGGCTACCGCTGTTACTTTCGGCGTCCTGCTGGCCATACCGGATAAAGATATTGTGATTGTTTTTTTCCTGCTGATGTTTGCCGGGTTCTTCTTTCTGGACAGCGATGGCTGGCGGGTGGTATTATCGGTGGCCGGCTGCCTGCTGTATGCGGCAGTAACGGTTAAGAGCATCTGGCTTTTGTCCTTTTTAGTTCTGTTACTGTTTATTATATCGCTTAAAAACTCAGAGGCGCTGCGAAGCCTGCCGAGGAGCAAAGACAGGATTAATATCGGCTTGGGCCAAAAATAGAGGACTGATCTGATGTTATATGAGATGGTTATCGTCATCTGCCTCGTCATTGCCACGCTGAACCTGATTCTAAACCTGAGAAGCATCAAGGTTACAGGAAAACTTTTTTCCGTTCCGCCTGTAACGCCGCGAGTTTCCGTGCTGATCCCTGCCAGAAACGAGGAAACCAATATCGGCACCTGCCTGCGGTCTTTGCAGCGCCAGGATTATCCCGATTATGAAGTGCTGGTTCTTAATGACAGTTCCACGGATAAGACAGCCGAGATAGTCCGCAATTATGCTGCGGAGGATAGACAAATCCGTCTCATAGAAGGGGAAAACTTGGCTCCAGGCTGGAATGGCAAGGCCTATGCCTGTCACCAGCTGGCGCGGCAGGCCAGCGGTTCGTGGCTGCTGTTTGTTGACGCGGACACTGTACATGAACCCAACATGCTCAGCAGCGTCATCGCTATGGCACTGCAGAATAACGCTTCGCTGCTCTCTGGATTTCCCAGGCAGATCGCCACTTCACTGACTCAGAAGGTCACTATACCCGTGTTCAACTTTATCATCATGAGCTGGCTGCCGCTGTGGTGGCTGCAGCGCGACAATAAGCCCCGGCCTTCCTTTGCCAACGGGCAGTTCCTCCTTTTTAACAAAGACGAATACTGGAGAGTGGGCGGTCACAAATCCGTAAAATCCCGTATCATGGAGGACGTCTGGCTGGGAGCGCAGGTCTACCATAAGAGGGGACGGGTGCTGGCCGTCGACCTGTCGCCTGTGGTGGCCTGTCACATGTACCGCGATTTCGGGCAGATGTGGCATGGCTTTGCCAAGAGTATCTATGCTTTGACCCGTGTACCCTTCTTCCTCATACCGGCAGGTATCTTGGCCTATATACTTTTTCTGGGGCCTTTTTACGCTGTCTTCAGCCAGTATGTGCTCAAAGATCCTCCTGCGGCCTGGGCATTCCTCGTCATTTTCCAGATAGTAGTCATTCTCTTCATGCGTCTGCTCGTCAATCAGCATTTCAAGGAATCGGTATTTTCCTCGCTGCTGCACCCGCTGGGCTTCGGCTTTTTCCTCGCTAATGCTTTTTATGTGCTCATACGACGCATCACCGGCACAGGTGTTACATGGAAGAAAAGGTTCTACGGCCCGGACTCCGGCGTAGGCTGAACCAGTTTAGGTGATCCGTTGCTTTAACAGTATAATTGACCAGTATACACCGCAAATAATAGTTCATCTGCTGCCTTACTGAGAATCAAAGAGTATGCCCCATAAAACCAAAATAAAAGGTGCTGTCCTTATTAGCGGCGCTTCCCGCGGTATCGGCCGAGCCTGTGCGCTGCTGCTGCATAAGCATGGCTACAAGGTCTTTGCGGGAGTCAGGCGTAAGGAGGATGCAGTTGCTCTCGGGGAAATCGCAGGTGACGGTCTTATTCCCGTCATGCTGGAGATTACCGATGCGGACAGCATCCGTCAGGCTGTGGAACAAATAAGTGACATTACAGGAGATTCCGGGCTCTATGGCCTGGTCAACAATGCGGGCGTTGCCGTGGCCGGGCCGCTGGAATTCATGCCGCTGGAAAGGATCAGGGAACAGTTTGAGGTCAATGTCATCGGCCTGCTGGGGGTGACACAGGCACTCATGCCACTATTAAGAAAAGGTCATGGCCGGGTGATCAATATCAGTTCCAAGGAAGGCATTATTGCAATGCCTTTTGTTGGACCTTACTGCGCCTCCAAGTTCGCCCTAGAGGCGCTCAGTGATGCTCTGCGCATGGAGCTCAAGCCCTGGGGTATACCGGTTTCCATTATAGAACCGGGCACTATCTCCACCGAGATTATCCAGAGGTCTATTGCCGCTGCCGAAGACTGCATCCGCTCCCTGCCGCGAGATGCCGCGGAAATGTATCAAAGTTGTTTTGATAAAGCCAGGAAAGCCTCGGATAAAATCGCCCACGTCGCCATCCCCGTCGATGCTGTGGCCAAAATCGTGCTCAAAGCCCTCACCGATAAAAGGCCGAGGTCACGCTATACGGTTGGCAAGGACGCCAGGATACTTTCCCTGATCAGTCGTATCCTGCCTGACAGGCTGCTGGACAGGCTTATCTTAAAACAGATCGGCCTTGATTGAACTTCAGCATATTGCAGAGAAATGGCAAATACTCATGCCATAATTGCAGTCTGCTTGCATAATCCTTAACATTATATATAATTATATGTAAATGAAATTATAAGGTTGCATTAATGGAACCAAATCAGAAAATAAAAATACTAATTGCCGATTCCCAGCCCATGTACCTGCGCGGTATTAAATCCGTGCTATCCCAGGAAGCCGATATGGAAATCTGTGCGGAGATCGGCAACAGCAGCGATCTTTTCAACAAGGTATACTCCATTGTGCCTGACGTAGTACTGCTGGATATCAACCTGTCATCGGGCAAAGGTCTTGAAATAGCGCGCTCCATCAAACAGCAGTTGCCCAGCGTTGCTGTGATCGTAATTACACCGCAGACCAGCAATGAAGAGTTGTTTGAGGTCATCAAAGTGAGAGCTGCCGGATACATGGAGCGGGATGTAGACACATCCGAACTGCTGAATACAATCAGGAAGGCAGCCTCAGGCAGTCATCCCATAAACGATACCTTTGTAGCCAGGCCGGAGGTAGCCAAGCAGGTATTGCAGCAGTTTCAGGAATTTACCTGGGGCAAGGAACTGGAGACATTTGTTTCGCCGCTGACTCCACGCGAAACAGAAATCCTGCAGTATATGGCCAAAGGCTATCTTAATAAGCAAATCGCCCAGACTCTCAGCATCAGTGAACAGACCATAAAGAATCATATCACCTCCATACTGCGCAAACTGGATGCCAATGCACGTACCGAAGCCGTAATTACGGCCATTAAACGCGGGCTGATTTCCATCACCCCAGAGCCCAGAACATAGAAAACGCCTTTATACATACCAGAGTAGTATATTTTTATGTAAATTAACGGGCCATCAGGCCCGATCCTGACACAGCTATAAATTTTAGACTTGTCAGCTTGACAAGGAACATCTAAAAGAACTATATATCTTAATCATGAGAAAAGTAATTATAGCAATCTTTTTGCTGCTCTTCGGAGCATCAATATCAATACCATTGCAGGTTTCTGCCGCCGGCAGCTGAGCCGGCGGAGCCTGCAGTACCAGTTTGGTACCTTCATTCGGCCCGGTAGGCACCACGGCTACCATCTCTATTACCAGCACCTCTTTTCCCATTGGCGGTGATTACCAGGTACGCTGGAGCCCCACCGCCAACTTTGAGATGGATAATAATTTCTCCGTGATTGCTGAGGGCACAAATCCCAGGGACTCCTACAGTATAGTAGTCAGCTTTACTATCCCTGAAGGCAAATACGGGGTTAACTACGTGCAGCTTATTCGTTACGGTGCTGATGATATCCTCAGCTATCAGTTCAGTATTAAACCTAAACTCAGCATAGAACCTTCTACTGCCATTGTTGGCAGCCCTCTTACCATCAAGGGTACAGGCTTTCCCTCTGAGGAGGAGGGCATCGTTGTAATGGACGGACTTCTGCCCGGCATGGAGTTTAAAGCAGATGAACTTGGCTCCTTCACTGTTGACATGACGGTACCGGAAACTATCGCAGGTAATCACAAGCTGGTAGCTAACGCGCCCAGGCTGTTTGCGGATACAGCACTAACATCTTTTAACGTTAAACCCACAATTACTCTTGACCCCGAGAACCCTGATATTGGCGCCGATGTCACCATTTCCGGCAACGGCTTTGCTGCCAGCAGCCCCGTCAGCATAACGTATGATGCTGTACAATTGGCCGATAAACCGACCACGGACGAAAAAGGCAATTTCAGCTTTACTTTCAAGGTTACCGAGGGATCAAATGATAAGCATGAAATCATGGCCACGGACAAGGCGGGAAATACGGCCCGCTACGGTATGCCCCTGGAAACCACCCCACCACCCAAGCCGGCCATTCTAGCTCCCAAGGACCCGCAGCAGACGTTTGGCCTCATCGGCGCAGAAATAGTTGCCTTCAGCTGGACTCCCGTATCAGATCCCAGCGGGATAACATACGTTGTGGAAGTAGCTGAAAACCTTGATTTCTTCCCCCTTAAACCAGGCATGCGTAAAACAGGGTTAAATCAAACCACCTGGAGCGTGGAGGTCCCGCCCGGCACGTATTTCTGGAGGGTCAGGGCTGTCGACGGCGCCGGCAATGAAGGTGAGTGGGCCGTATCGCCTCACTTTTTCAAAATAGGTATTATTTCCTTATGGTACCTGATTGGCGGTGGTGCCGTTATCCTGATCGTCTTCGTGCTGCTCGTCACAGCCTTTATCAAACGCTTGAAGGATTATTACGGATAAAAATTTCATCGCTAACCGACTCATACCATCCACAATAAATCAGAGGACTTGATAATTAAAGCATACTTCAGGAGTAAGATTGTGATCAATAAACACCTATATATACTCTTGGCCCTGCTCGCCATTCCGCTACTGGCCTGCAGCTCGACTGCGGAGGGCAACTATGTTCAGCAGGGAAATGCATATCTGGCCAGCGAGAACTGGGACGGAGCCATCCTTCAGTACAGCAAGGCTATTGAAGCAGGCATGTCCACAGCAGAGGTATATCATAACCGTGCCCAGGCCTATATCAATAAACAGCAGTTTGACGCAGCCCTGGATGACTTAAACCAGGCCATAGCGCTGGATACGGAATATGCCGAGGCCTACAGCACACGCGGCTACCTTTATTATCAAATAGGCCAGGGTGACAAAGCGCTGGCTGACCTGGACAAAGCTATTCAGCTCCAGCCGGACTACGCCCTGGCGTATAACGGGCGAGGCAATTATTTCTTTAGAAGTGGGCAGACTGATAAGGCTATAGCAGACTTTTCAAAAGCTATTGAATTGAATCCAGCATTATTAAACTCCTATATCGGTCGCAGTGATGCCTATCTATTACTGGGAAAATGGGAGGAGGCCATAGCTGATTGTAACTTCCTTATCAGTAAAGTGCCGGATTCAGATATTGCGTATAGAATCCGTGCGAGGGCATATTACTCATTGAATCAATATGATAAAACGATAGCAGACTTAACAACGCTGATTAAACTCAGGCCTGATTATTACTGGGCTTATGGGCAGCGAGGTAATGCCTATCAAGGACTCATGGAATGGGACAAGGCTATAGCCGATTTTACCAGGGCAATTGAGAACAACCCTGAGTATTTTGAGGCTTATGTGGACAGAAGTAAAGTATATTTAGATAGAGGGGACTATAATAAAGCAATTTCGGATTTAAATGAGGCTATCAAGATACAACCTGATTTCCCACTGTCGTATTTTCGCCGCGCAGTTGCATACGAGCTGCAGGGTACGTATGATAAAGCCATCGCGGATTTCAATAAAGCTATTGAACTGACCCCAGATGCCGTCGATATTTATATCGAAAGAAGTATCGTATTATATAATACCGGCAACATAAACGGGGCGCTCAAAGACCTCTATATGGCTATTGAGATTAACCCCAATTATGGCATGACTTATTACTACCTGGGCTGGATTTATGAACATGATTCACAATATGAAGAGGCGGTAAAACACTATTCAACAGCAGTGCAACTGAATCCCCAGCTAATAGAGGCATACGATAAACGTGCCGTTCTTTACTTCAAGCAAAAAAATTGGGATGCTGCGGTGTCCGGTTTTACCAGGGTAATACAGCTTGATCCCGAAAATGTAAGTGGCTACTACATGCGCGGGCTAGCTTATTTCAACGTACAGAAAAATGACCTGGCTCTGGCGGATATGCAAATGGTGCTTCAGCTATCGAAAGATGTTGAGTTAATAAATGAGGCCAAGGCTAAAATCAAGCAGCTTGGCGACTAAACCCTTACCCCTTACATTTTCCCCCGTCATGTTATAAAATCTCTGTATAATTACCACTTTGCTATGGGAGGCTATTTTATGAGGAAGGCCAAGAGAATCGGTATCCTCACCTCAGGAGGAGACTGTCCGGGACTGAATGCAGCCATCAGGGCAGCCGCCAAATTCGCCATCGCTGAAGGCTATGAAGTGCTGGGTTTCCGCAACGGCTGGCAGGGCTTTCTCGATGAAAACTATCTCACACTGGACAGGATTAACACGTCGGGGATTATCGACCGCGGCGGCACCATACTGGGCAGCTCCCGGCTGAGCCCACTCAGAGAGGAAAACGGCGTCAGGCGCACGCTGGATAACTTCGATAAATTTAGCCTGTCCGGTCTGATAGTACTGGGAGGCGAAGGCACGCTCAGCCTGACGAGCAAGCTGCATAAGGAGGGTCTGCCTGCTGTGGGCATACCCAAGACCATAGATAATGACGTTGTGGGCACCAGTTTCTCCATCGGCTTTCAGACCGCGGTACAGATAGCCACTGATGCGCTGGACAGATTGCGCTCCACGGCAGAAAGCCATCACCGCGTTATGCTGCTGGAGGTCATGGGCAGGAGTACAGGCTGGATTGCTACCTATGCCGGCATGGCCAACGGTGCTGATGCCATACTTATCCCGGAGATACCGCTGGACGATGCTAAAATCGAAGCCCTTTGCGATATGGTAAAGATGAGGAATAAACGCCTTGCTGCCTTCAGCGTGATTGTTACAGCGGAGGGCACCTCCATAAATGGCAAGAGAATCGAAAAGCTCGAGCTTGATAAATATGCCGGGGGAGAATCCCGCAGATTTGGCGGCGTGGGCAGGGTAATCGCCGATCTTATCGAAGATGCTACCGGCATCGAGGCAAGGGTGACTACACTGGGCTATGTGCAGCGCGGCGGCACACCCACCGCCTATGACCGCAGCCTGGCCACCGCCTTTGGCGTCAAAGCTGTCAGGCTGATCAATGAGAAGCGTTTCGGCTATATGACCTCACTCAAGGGGAATATGATCACAGATGTACCGTTGAGCCAGATGCAGGACAAGGTCAAAACACTGCACCTGAATATCTATAAGACAGCGGAGATCTTCTTCGGTTAAACAGAATACGGAGGCATTATGTTATATCTCGGCATTTTCCTCGGCGGTCTTATCCTTGGCCTGCTCATCGCCTTCCTTGTTAATCACTTCAATAGAAAACAGGTTGAGAAAACTTTCACCTATTTATCAACAGAGGCCCTGCGCAACAATACACAGGACTTCCTGCAGCTTGCCGGGCAGACGCTGTCATCGCAGACCAAGGCTGGAGAGATCGAGCTGGAGGGGAAGAAAAAGCTCATCGACGGTACCCTGGACGGCATCAAAATCGAACTGCAGAATATTGAAAAGCTGGTCAAGGACTATGAAAAGGACAGGGCTGCCAAGTTCGGCGAACTTAACGGGCAGCTGAGCGAAACTGCCCGGCAGACTGCCAGGCTGCAGGAAACTACCGCCAAACTGCAGGGTGCACTGGCAAGCACCAAGGCACGCGGCCAGTGGGGCGAAAAAATCGCCGAGGATGTGCTGCGGCTGGCCGGCTTCAGTGAAGGCATCAACTATTTGAAACAGCAAACCATGGATAGCGGCACCTCGCGGCCGGACTTTACCTTTCTATTGCCGCAGGATCTCAAGCTCAACATGGACGTCAAATTCCCCTTGAACAATTATTTGAATTACTGCAATGAGGAGTCAGAGACTGACCGGCAGAGCTACAAAGCACAGTTTCTCAGAGATGCCCGACAGCGCATCAGGGAGGTTACTACCAAAGACTACATTGACCCGGAGGGCAAAACCGTGGACTGTGTCCTGGTGTTTATCCCCAATGAGCAGGTTTACGGCTTTATCCATGAGAACGACCACGCCATTTTTGACGAAGCCCTGCAAAAGCGGGTGATCCTGTGCTCACCCTTCACACTGTATGCTATAATCTCCGTCATCCGCCAGGCTGTGGAGATCTTCAACACGCAAAAGACCATGGACGAAATCCTGGGGATTTTCGGCCAGTTCAACAGGCAATGGGAGCTGTTCAAGGCTTCCATGGACAAGATGGGCAAAAGGATTGACGACGCCTCCAGGGAATACGCCGCCTTGCTCACCACCCGCAGCACCGGGCTGGAAAGGCCACTGAGGAAGATAGATGAGTTGCGTGCACGCAGGGGGATAGAGGTGATTGAGGAAAGACAGGTGGAAGAACTGACACCCGTTCAGGATGAGGAGGGCGAGAATAATATTTCCGAATAATGGTGATTTTCCCACCAAGGTCAGTGGTTCAAATCCACTTGCTTCTATCAGTTTGGGAATATCTTCACTAGTAATTAGCTACGATTCATCCTTTGAAATATGAATAGCATCTTT
>CAZTHJ010000020.1:0-5459 GCA_964613565.1 uncultured Dehalococcoidales bacterium
GATTCCACTTTAAATGTATAATCCGATGTTGGTTGGACATCATATTAAACTCCGCGTGCAATTTTGCCTCGAAAACAAGTGTTATAGACGGTTGCACCCTGTTATTATTCGTGTAAACTCTATTGGGTTTTTTATATCTAATATATTTAAAGGAGTAGACTTATATGCCAGAAGAGAAAAAAACAATCACCTCCATGATGGATGAAAAGAGGATTTTCAAGCCATCTGCGGAAACCAGCAAGAACGCCTATATCAAAAGCCAGGACGAGTATAAAAAAATCTACCAGAAGTCCATTAAGGAGCCTGATAAGTTCTGGGCCGAGCAGGCAGAAATGCTGGACTGGTACAAGAAATGGGATAAGGTGCTGGTGGAGGACTTCAAGGAGGCCAAACACCAGTGGTTTGTGGGCGGCAAGCTCAATGTGAGCTATAACTGCCTGGACAGGCACCTCAAAACATGGCGCAAGAATAAGGCAGCCCTGGTCTGGGAAGGCGATATCGGGGATTCTAAGACGCTGACCTACGAAGAACTGCATTACCATGTAAATAAATTCGCCAACGTGCTGAAAAAGCACGGCGTGAAGAAGGGCGACAGGGTCTCCATCTACCTGCCCATGATCCTGGAACTGCCCATCGCCATGCTGGCCTGCGCCAGGATTGGCGCCATCCACAGCATCGTCTTCGGCGGCTTTTCCGCCGATGCGCTGAGGGACAGGATACTGGACTGCAACAGCACCATCCTGATCACGGCAGACGGCTACTACCGCGGCGGCAAGGTTGTAAAGTCCAAGGATAACGCGGACAAGGCCCTGGAAAGCTGCCCGGATGTCAAATCCGTGATCATCGTGAAAAGGGCCAACGTGGAAATCCCCATCAAGGAAGGCAGGGACTTCTGGTGGGACAGCGAGATGCGGGCCGCCGATGTCAAGGCCTATTGCGAGCCGGCTCAGCTTGACGCCGAAGATCCCCTGTTTATTCTCTATACCTCGGGCAGCACAGGCAAACCCAAGGGCGTGCTACATACCCAGGCGGGCTACCTGCTGTATTCAGCACTCACCACCAAGTGGATCTTTGATATCAAGGACGAGGATACCTACTGGTGTACTGCCGATATCGGCTGGGTTACCGGGCACAGCTACATTGTTTACGGGCCGCTGGCACTGGGCGGCACCTCGGTGATGTTCGAAGGAGTGCCAAATTATCCCCAGCCTGACAGGTTCTGGGAAATTATCGAAAAGTACAAGATCAATATTTTCTATACCGCCCCCACCGCACTTCGCTCCATCATGCGCGAGGGCGACGAATACCCGAATAAGAGAGACTTGTCATCCCTGCGCATACTGGGCTCCGTGGGCGAGCCCATCAACCCCGAAGCCTGGATGTGGTATTACAATGTCATCGGCAAGGGCAAATGCCCCATCGTGGATACATACTGGCAGACGGAAACTGGCGGCGTTATCATAACGCCGCTGCCGGGCGCTACGGCGCTTAAGCCGGCCTCGGCCACTTTCCCCTTCCCCGGCATTGCCGCCGAGGTCATCCGTGAAAACGGCAGCAAGGCCGAGGTCAACGAGGGCGGCTATCTGGTAATCAGGAAACCCTGGCCCGGACTGATGAGAGGGGTTTACGGCGATTCGGAAAGGTTCAAGAAGACTTATTTCGTGCAGTTCCCCGGCGTATATACCACAGGCGATGGCTGCAGGATTGACGAGGACGGCTACTTCTGGCTCATGGGACGCATCGACGATGTGATCAATGTTTCCGGCCACCGCATCGGCACTGCCGAGGTGGAAAGCGCCCTCGTTTCGCATACCAAGGTGGCAGAGGCCGCCGTGGTGGGCATGCCGCATGATATCAAGGGACAAGGCATCTATGCCTACGTCACGCTGAAGATCGGCGTGGAAAAATCCAATGATCTGAAGAAGGAGCTGATTGCACACGTGAGAAAGGAAATCGGCCCCATTGCTACACCGGATAAGATCCAGTTCTCGGATGCGCTGCCCAAGACACGCAGCGGCAAAATCATGCGCAGGATCCTGACCAAGATCGCGTCAGGCGACGTGGGCAACCTGGGCGATACCACCACCCTGGCCGACCCCTCGGTTGTGGATGTCCTGGTCAAGGAAAGACAGTAAACGAAAGCCAAGAGGCGGCAGGTTTACTTGCCGCCTCTTGCTATGCAGTTTAATAATTTTTGTACTATATGATCGGCGGCATTTTCCTATTTGTATAGAGTGATGCCTTAATAGATGAGGGTACCGAGCATGCTGCGGTGACAGCTCTCCTTCTGCAGCATAGTAACCTCCGAGACTGAGTCTCCTGCTTTCTTAACTGAGATAGCCAAACCACTCAATTAAATATTGAGCTGTCACCGCAGGCCCCTAAGATCTGTCATAAATGCAGGCAGCATTAATAACGGGCTTGTAAATTGGTTTAGCGCTATTTTGCGCTAACGAGTGCGGCTGCTGATCAAATCTTCCCTGGGCATCTCCAGCGCCTCCACCAGGCTGGCGCCCGGCGGGACGATGGGAAACACATTCTCCTCAGGCTCAACCACAAAATCAAGCAGGAACGGCCCCTTGTGCTGCATGGCCTTTTCAATGGCGCTGGTGACCATCTTCTTATCCGTAACCCTGATGCCGGGAATGCCATAGGCATCCGCCAGCTTGATGAAGTCAGGCCCGGTAAGCAGCGAGCCGAAATACTGGCGCCGGTAGAACATTTCCTGCCACTGGCGCACCATGCCCAGGTAGCCGTTATTGATGATGGCGATCTTGATATCCAGGTTTTCCTGCACGATGGTGGCTAGCTCCTGCAGCGTCATCTGAAAGCCGCCGTCGCCCGCTATGCACCACACGGTCTCCCCGGGGGCAGCTACCTTGGCCCCGATGGCAGCAGGTATCTCAAAGCCCATGGTGCCCAGCCCGCCCGATGAGATGAAGCGGTTGGGCTTATTGTAGTAATAATACTGGGCTGCCCACATCTGGTTCTGCCCCACACCGGTTACGATGATAGCATCGCCGTCGGTGGCATGGTAAATCTGCCGTATCACGTACTGCGGGATAAGTTCATCGCAATTCCTGATCTCCAGCGCGGGATGGTCCTCCCGCCACCTGTCCAGCTGGTTGATCCATTGCATATGGTTGCCGCTGCTGATGAGCTTGTTGAGCTCCAGCAGGATGTTCCTGATATCGCCGACGATGGGCACACTTACCTTTACGTTCTTGCCGATTTCAGCCGGGTCTATATCTATATGTATCACTCGCGCGTTGCGGGCGAATGTGCTGACCATGCCCGTGGCCCTGTCATCAAACCTCATGCCGACGGCAATGATGACATCAGCCCCATCCACCGCCTTGTTGGCATACGCCATGCCATGCATGCCCAGCCATCCAAAGCTGAGCACATGCATTTCAGGGAAACAGCCGATACCCAGCAGGGTCGTCACCACGGGTATCTGTGCCTTTTCCGCCATCTCCTTGATCTGGTCCCAGGCCTTGGAGATAAGGATGCCCCTGCCCCCGATGATGACAGGCTTTTCGGCTTTGTTGATGACCTCGGCGGCTTTCTTGATCTGCGCCGGATGCCCGAAGAGTGTGGGCTTGTAGCCTGGCAGGTTGACCTTATGCGGATAGGTAAAATCGGTCTTGTCCGTGAAGATGTCCTTGGGAATATCAATCAGCACCGGCCCAGGCCTGCCTGTCTGGGCAATGTGGAAGGCTTCCTTGACAGCCCTGCTCAGATCCTTGACATCCAGTATCAGGTAGTTGTTCTTGGTTATGGGCAGGGTGATGCCCGTTATGTCAATCTCCTGGAAGGCGTCCTTTCCGATAAATGGAGTAGCTACCTGTCCCGTGATGGCCACCACGGGGGCGGAATCCATATAGGCATTGGCAATCCCGGTGACCAGATTGGTAGCGCCCGGTCCGGAAGTGGCTAGGCATACGCCGGCCCTACCCGATACCCTGGCATAGGCGTCGGCCGCATGTGCCGCGCCCTGCTCATGCCTGACCAGTATATGGCGCAGCTGCGGATACTGAGGGAATGTATCATAGAGAGGCAGCACCACGCCACCGGGAAAGCCGAAGATAACCTCGGTATCCTCCTTGAGCAGACTTTCACATAATATCTGAGCACCTGTCTTTTTCATCTTTACACCTACTACATAAATACTGCGCCACGTGAGGCAGGGCCGACATTTTCCGCATACCGCTTTAGATAACCGTGATCGACACTGAGTTTGAAGGGAGGCAGTTTTCCCAGCCTGTCCTTGATTTCAGCCTCGCTCAGTTCAACTTCGATCTTGTTGCCGGGTATATCGATCTTGATCATATCGCCGTTCCGCAGGGCCGCAATGGGTCCTCTCAGGGCAGCTTCAGGAGAAACATGCCCCATGGCCGCTCCCCGGGTGGCGCCGGAGAAACGCCCGTCAGTGATGAGTGCCACTTCCCTGTCCATGCCCATGCCGGATAACAGCGAGGTGGGGGTGAGCATCTCCCGCATGCCCGGCCCGCCCCTGGGACCCTCATAGCGGATGACAATCACATCCCCTGATTTGAAACTATTCTGCATGATAGCCTGTGTGGCATCATCTTCACTTTCAAAAACCCTGGCCGGCCCCCTGTGAACTAGCATCTCGGGTGCCACGGCTGCGCTCTTTACCACGCAGCCCTCAGGCGCCAGGTTGCCGAAGAGTATGGTCAGGCCGCCCGTCTTCGAGTAAGCCTGGTCCAGGGAGTGTATGACTTCATGATTGAGAATGCCGGCATTTTTAATATTCTCTTTGATAGTCCTGCCCGTCACAGTGCTGCAGTCAAGATGCAGATAAGAGGACAGTTCATGCATCACCGCGGGAATGCCGCCGGCGAGGTCCAGATCCTCCATGTGGTATTCACTGGAAGGGCTGATCTTGGCGATGTTAGGGGTTTTCTGGCTGATCCCATTGACCTGCTCCAGGGAAAAATCTATGCCAGCCTCATGGGCTATGGCCATCAAATGCAGAACTGAATTCGTGCTGCCGCCCAACCCCATGTCCACCACGAAGGCATTGTAAATTGCATCCCTGTTGACGATGTCACGGGGTAGCAGCTTCCCCTGCAGCAGTGACATTACCTGCCGGCCGGCCTCTTGGGCCAGGGCAGTTCTCCCCGAGCTTACGGCGGGTATAGTCCCATTGCGCGGCAGCGCCATGCCCAGTGCCTCGCAAAGGCAGTTCATGGTATTAGCAGTAAACATACCTGAACAACTGCCGCAACCGGGACAGGCAGCTTTCTCCAGCTGCTCCAGCTCGGCCAGGGACATCTGCTCCTTCTTCACCTTTCCCACGGCGAGGAAGACCGAATTCAGATCAACCGACATAACATTGTTGCCGGTATTCAGCCTGCCTGCCAGCATGGGGCCGCCGCTGATAAAAATTGAGGGCAGGTTGAGGCGCATGGCAGCCATCAGCATTCCCGGCA
>CAZTHJ010000020.1:5529-13751 GCA_964613565.1 uncultured Dehalococcoidales bacterium
CCGAGTCCGCAATCAGTTCCCTGCTGGGCAGGCTGAACTTCATGCCGTAATGGTTCATGGCAATGCCGTCGCATACTCCAATGGTATTGACCTCAAAGGGAACGCCTCCCGCGCTTCTCACACCATCCTTAACCGACCTCGCAATCTGGTCCAGGTGCATATGCCCGGGGACAATTTCGCTGTAGCTGTTGATCACGCCGATAAACGGCTTTGCCAGATCATCGCTGCTGACCCCAAGGGAGCGCAATAAGGCACGGTGCGGTGCCCTTTCAATGCCTTTTTTTATATTATCGCTGTTCAATTCACACATCCCCCGAGAATCAATCAATAAAAAACAGGCGTCTAGTAAACTAACATAGCATGAGTTTATTGTCAAGCTGAATTATAGCTGGGATGCTGCCGCTGATATGGCCTGCTGCTTAAGGTTCTGCTGTTAACAACTCAGAGAGCCTCAAAATCCAGTATCTTCTGAATGCGGCGCTCATGCCTGCCTCCTTCAAAAGGGGTGAGGAGAAACGTATTCACGATCTCCATCACCAGCTTATGCTCGCCGTCCTCTCTCAGGCAGAGGACATTGGCATTATTATGCTGCCTGGCCCTGCGGGCATCCAAAACACTGCTGCAGACCGCTGCCCTGATGCCCCTGGCCTTATTGGCGGCGATGCACATGCCTATCCCCGTGCCGCAGAAAAGAATGCCGAAATCATGTTCCCCTCTGCTTACAGCGGCGGCAAGCTCAAATGCGATATCCGGGTAGTCCAGCGGTTTTTCGTCATACGCCCCGAAATCCTTAAGCTCATAACCGGATTCCCGCAGAAAATCCATGACAAATCCCTTTAACCTGTAGCCGCGGTGATCGCTACCCAAAGCTATGCGCAAAATATCTCCTCTCGCTGCCTACTGATACTTTTTACGCATTATATAACTCCGCAGAAAATATTCCAAAGAAAACCGCTCTTCTGATTGTTAATAAACCGCTATAAAGAGGTGCAGGATACTTCCTACCGAGGGTTTAGAAGTGTATCAGAAGTGTTCACCCTCATCGTATAGTATAATTTGCCTGACCTGTGCTATACTTAACCACCGCATTGATGAGCCTGATATGAAGCCCAAAGCCAGGAACAGACATGTACCCGTCAGCGGCGATGTCGAGGTTTCCAAATACCTTGAGATTGCCAAGGAACTTCAGGGCGAACAGCCCTCCGCAGAAACCGTCGCCACCCCCGAACCAAAAAAAGAGACGGTTGTCATCATCGATTTCGGCTCACAGTACAGCCGCCTTATCGCCAGAAGGGTGCGAGAATGTCATGTCTATTGCGAGCTGATACCGTTTGACGCACCCTGGGAACAGATTGCCGCACTGGAACCCAAAGGTTTTATCCTCTCCGGCGGGCCTTCTAGCGTGTATGACCCGGCCGCACCCATGGCCCCCATAGGAATATACGACACGCACCTGCCCATACTCGGCATCTGCTACGGCATGCAGATGCTGACCCACCAGCTGGGCGGCGTGGTAGACCCCGGCAAAATCAGGGAATACGGACATTCTATCCTTCACATCAGCAAAGATGATTTCCCGCTGTTCCAGGGGCTGCCCTCATCCCTGCCTGTATGGATGAGCCATGGCGATCATATCGCCAAGCTGCCGCCCAATTTCGAAGTGCTGGCCTATACGGAAAATTCGCCCACGGCGGTCATCGGCGCGGGGAATCTCATCGGACTACAGTTCCACCCGGAAGTAGTGCATACGCCCCAGGGGAAAATCATCATGGAAAACTTCCTCTATAAAATATGCGGCTGCCACGGCAACTGGACGCCCGCCAACTTTATAGATGAAAGCATAAACATGATTAAAACCCGCACGGCCGGGGGCAGTGTTATCTGCGCGCTTTCGGGAGGGGTGGATTCAGCAGTTGCCGCCACACTGGTACACCGGGCTGTAGGCAACCAGCTTACCTGCATCTTTGTCAATAACGGTTTATTGAGAAGAGAAGAGGCGGAAAGGGCGCTGAATACTTTCCGCAACCACCTGGCCATGAATGTTGTCTATGTAGATGCCACGCATAGATTTTTGGAGCGATTAAAGGGCGTCATCGACCCCGAACTGAAAAGAAAACGCATCGGCGAAGAGTTTATTAAAGTATTTGAGGAAGAGGCCGCCAAGCTGGGCAAAGTTGACTTTCTGGTACAGGGCACGCTTTACCCGGATGTCATAGAGAGCACCTCTCCGGAGAGTAAAGCCGCCTCCAAGATTAAAACCCACCATAACGTGGGTGGCATTCCGGCCAAAATGTCGCTTAAACTCATTGAACCACTGAGGTATCTTTTCAAGGACGAGGTCAGGGAGGTGGGTACCTCTCTGGGCATGCCGGAGGATATTATCTGGCGACAGCCCTTCCCCGGTCCGGGCCTGGCCATTAGGATTATCGGTGAAGTCACGAGGGAAAAACTGGAGATACTGCGCTCAGCAGACTGGATTGTCATGGATGAGATCAAACGGGCCAAGATGTACAGGGAACTCTGGCAGTCCTTTGCCATACTCACGGATGTGAGAAGCGTGGGGGTAATGGGAGATTTCAGGACCTATAGTTACCTTGTCGCCATTCGCGCTGTGAACAGCCAGGATGCCATGACGGCAGACTGGGCCAGGCTGCCCTATGAACTGCTGGCCAGGATCTCGAACCGCATCGTTAACGAGGTGCCTGGCGTCAATCGCGTGGTCTATGATATTACGAGCAAACCGCCGGGCACGATTGAATGGGAATAGCAGTCCGCTGTTTTCTTAAATATAATTCAGCTTCATAAATATTTTCGTTTTCCCGCTTTCTACGTCATTTCATTGTTTTTTGCGCAATTTTTCAGCCCATAGTATTGACAATACGTAATCTTTGTGCTAAATTATTTACGTCCCAAGCGGTTAAGCATTTCCCGAGGAGGCAGAAGGGCAAGCGCAAGGTAAGCGAAGGCTGAACAGCGCTGCAGGTGGTGAATCGGGAGGCAAGGTTGCTTGGGGCATTTTTTATTCCTGGATAATCCTGGGGTTGAGAATACCGATAAAGGGAAGATTGCGGTACTCGCCCGCATAATCAAGGCCATATCCCACAACAAACTCATCAGGGATTTCAAATCCGGTATAGTAAATAGGCAATGAAGCCAGCCGCCTTACCTTTTTATCCAGCAGTGTGCAGACACGCAGGCTCTCAGGGGTATGCGACCATAAATGGCTCAGCAGATAGTTCAAAGTCATGCCGGTATCCACTATATCCTCAACCATTAAAACGTGCTTGCCACTGATATCAATATCCAGGTCTTTGGTAATGCGCACCGGCTGGTTGGATTCGGTGCCAAAATAGGATACCGCCATGAAATCTACGCTCAGTGGCAGTTTTATGCTTCGCATGAGGTCTGACATGAAGCAGACTACCCCCTTTAAGACCCCCACTAATACAAGCTTCTTGCCGGCATAATCCACGGAGATTTTATTGGCCAGCATACGTACTCGCTGTTGTATCTGGGCATGGTTAAACAGCACGCGATCTATCTCCTGCACCTTATCCATATCCAGGGAAGCATAGCCGTATTTCATAAGGATCTGCAAATAATCGTTCTTGTTCAACAGGCGTATATTCACCTCGGGATAAAGCTCCCGCAGCTTGCGGATCTTCCTGTTTTTCTCCGTTATGAGGCTCTGCTTGATGGTCGTTAGCTCAACATAAAGCTCCAGCTCAGGCAAATAGAAGTCCGGAGTGAACATCTCCATAACCTTGTTCCCCTCCATTAGAAGGGGGAAGGAGCGTGGCTCATAAAGCCATTCGACACGATAGAAATCCAGTATGCGGGCGAACTGCTCCTCACTGGGGTGGCTGAAAGATTCGGGTCTGATGGACGATACAGGTGGCCCGGTCCTTGCTTTGACTATGGAAGGACTGTGCGGTGTGACAGGCAGGCTGTTTTCTCCCAGCGGTTTTATCTCATGTCGATAGAGAACAAGGCTGATAATACTGGAGACTGAGGACAAATACTCCTTCTCGGAGGGGCCATGCTGCATCTGATCCTGGCTGTACACTCTCAATTCCCCGATGATTTCGCCGTTCTGGCTGATGGGAACGCCGAGTACTGACCTGATCTTCTCAAAGTCCGTCGCCATGGGATACTGAACTTCCCTGGCCTTGGTAATATCCTTGAAATAGGTAATCCTGCCGTCCATGACCTGGGGAAGGCTTTTATGCGCATTCAGGGCACCCTTGCGCAGATAGATATCGCTAAGCCCATCGGCGGCGATTACTGCCAGATGTTGCTTCTTGGAGCTGAGCAGCATGATAGCAGCTCCCTCGGCATCCAAGGATTTTGCAGTATTGCGCGCAATGGAATTTAGGATTCTTTTGATGGGAAGTTGAGAACCGGCGGTCCTTATAATCTGCCGCAGAACCGCCGAATAATCGCCGTTACCCTTCAACATAATCCACCTCCTCCATACAGTAATGATCAGGCCTCATCCGCACTTTGTATAACCACAGCTCTGACAGATATGGCAGCCCTCCTGATATACCAGGATACTGCCGCAATCAGGACACTGGCCAGTCCAGTTGCTGTTAATGGACTGGTCAAAGCTTATCTTTGCAACTGCCAAATTTTCCTCTTTAGCTATGTATTTTCCCAGCACGCTGCCTATGGCATCAGCACATGACAACACAAGTTTGCCCTGCTCCCATGATACCGAGGGACAGCGGATGGCACGGATCTGCTTTACGATTGCTGCCGTATCCACTCCGGATCTTAGAGCAAGAGATATTAGCCTGCATATACCTTCAAGCTGGGCCGAGGCACAGCCCCCGGCCTTGCCCAGGCTGGAAAAAACTTCGCAGATTCCCTGGTCGTCAAAATTTACTGTTACATAAATATAGCCACAGCCCGTATTTACGCGCTCGGTGATGCCTTTGGTGACTTTAGGCCTCTGCCGCGGACCTCTCCTACTCTCTCCCTCTACAACATCACCAGCATCCTGCTTCTGCCCGAGATTCAGTACCTGGCTGTCCCGGCTGCGGTCACGGTAGATTGTCAGTCCCTTTAAACCCAGCTTATAAGCCATCAGGTAAATCTTGGCCACCTCCTCCCTGGTAGCATCGGAAGGTAAATTAACGGTCTTGGAAACAGCACTGTCTGTATATTTCTGGAAAGCAGCCTGCATTCTTACATGCCACTCAGGTTCAATATCATAGGAGGTCACAAAGACCTCTTTGACCCAACCGGGGATATCATCGAAATCGGCCAGTCTTTTACCCTGGGAGAGCTGCTGCATCAATTCCTCAGAATAAAAACCGCCGTCCCTGGCAACTTTTTCAAAATAGGGGTTTACCTCCAGCAGCTTAGCCCCATCCAGGATATGTCTTTCATAACACAGGGCAAAAAGCGGCTCGATGCCGCTGGAACAGCCTGCTATGATGCTGAGAGTACCGGTGGGAGCGATGGTGGTCCTGTTCGCATTTCTGGGCTTTAATGCGCCCTCATTATCATAAATGCTCCCCACGAATGCAGGAAAGAGGCCGCGCTCCCTGCCCAGGCGCTCAGACTCCTCGTTGGCTTTGTCCGAGACAAAATGCATGATCTCTTCCGCCATTTGTATTGCCTTTTCTGAATTGTAGGCAATACGCAATAATATCAATAAATCCGAAAAGCCCATGATCCCCAGGCCGACTTTCCTCGTGGACTTTGTCATTTTATCTATCTGAGGTAGAGGAAATTTATTCACATCTATGACATTGTCCAGAAAATGAATGCCTGTATAAACGGTATCGGCCAGTTTCTCCCAGTCAATCTGCGCTCTGCCATCCGCATATTTAACCATCTTGGAAAGATTGATGGAAGCAAGGTTACAGGATTCAAAAGGTAACAGCGGCTGCTCACCGCAGGGATTGGTGCTCTCTATCCTGCCTAAATGGGGCGTAGGGTTAAAACCATTGATGCTATCGATAAAAATAATGCCGGGTTCACCGCTGCGCCAGGCTGACTCCACAATAGTATTAAAAACCTCCCGCGCATTCAGCCTGGCCGTGCTCTCTCCGCTGTGCGGGTTAACCAGATTATAATCCGCATTGTTCTCCACCGCCTGCATGAACTCATCCGTCGCCGCTACGGAGAGGTTGAAATTAGTCAGCGCCCTGGGGTCTTCCTTAAAATGGATGAATGCCATAATATCCGGGTGATTTACATTCAATATTCCCATATTAGCCCCACGCCTCATGCCACCCTGCTTGATTACATCCGTAGCTGTGTCAAAAGCTTTCATAAAAGAGAGAGGGCCGCTGGCAATACCGCCTGTGGAGCCCACCCTGTCCTTTGACGGCCGTATCCTGGAAAAGGAAAAACCTGTCCCCCCACCGCTCTTATGTATCAGGGCGGTATATTTCACCGCATCGAAGATTGATTCCATGGAGTCCTCAACAGGGATTACAAAACAGGCAGAAAGCTGCCCCAGTTCCCTGCCGGCATTCATTAAAGTGGGGGAATTAGGCAGGAATTCCAGGCTAACCATGATCTTATAAAACTCCTCAGCTGTGCGGCTGATATCGGCATCGGAATTATACTTTAGCTCGGCCGATGCAATATGATGGGCGACACGATAGAAAAGCTCTTCGGGGGTTTCGATCACTTTCCCATCCCTGTCCTTCTTCAAATACCGCTTTTCCAGTACCACCATGGCATTTTCTGAAATCCTGGCCTTATGTTCCACCGGATTGATGACTGGCTCTGCCTGAATTTGTTTCATATTCCTCTCCTGCAGTATTTCATTAATCACGGCGACGATTTGCTCATCAGATAACTGCTGTTTTGCGCCGGGTGTGATGAGACGCTCCATGCCCGGCAGGATGCCCTCCAGGCGCTGTATTGCAAGATTGGTTATTTCCTCCAGGGCGTTTCTGTCCGTAATGCCCAGGGGCTGCATATATGCAGACACAGACTGGGCAATATAGGTCTGATTGGTAGACCACAGCTGCCCCTTTTGATTACGCATAGTCATGCATGCCCCTTCCTGTTGTTTCTACGTTTAGTATTTGCACTTTCCGGCATTAGTAAAAACAGCTGTTCCACAGGCGTGACCTTGAGTTTGTTTTCCACGATATAATCCACCGCCTGTTTTAGAGTAGCAATATCGGTAAAATCCCTGTAAACGCTGGCAAAACGTATATAAGCTATATGATCAATCATAGCCAACCGAATAATGACCTTATCTCCAATTAAAGTACTCGATATTTCTGATTTACCGGATTGATAAAGTTCAGCCTCAATGCTGTCGATTAACTTATCAATCGTGCCGATGGGCAAAGGCCTTTTTTCACAGGCCTTTAAAATGCCTGTAAGCAGCTTCTCCCGGTTATACTCTTCGCGTCTGCCGTCTTTTTTAACAATATATAAACTCCTGGCCTGTATGCGTTCGTTTGTCGTAAAGCGTCCCCCGCAATTCATACATTGCCTCCTCCGCCTGATACCGTCATTCATACCGCGGGAGTCAATTACTTTCGACTCGGTGTTACTACAAAGCGGACACTTAATCATCATATACCCCTAGAAAATGTGGTACGCCGCCAGTATAACACTACATATAGATATGGTCAATACGTTTATCAACAAAAACTAATGATTTTAAACAGGACTTTAGTACTGGATGATTATGATCCTAAACCAGGTTTCACATATTGATCCAGCAGGGTCAAGTTACATTTAATTACAGGGGGTGGGCAAAATAAGTAATGCCAGGGGATACCTGGCCATTGTTAAATGTAATGACAGTCAACCATACTGTATTATGCCTGCCAGCCCATGCGTTACTCTTCCTATTGTAATGAGCTATCAGGTCGATAACAGAGGTTTATGGATTTATCGCAGCATGGCAAAGAGGCTGTATCAAATCCATTTTACCAGTTCACTAATGTCTACCCTAGAGGAGCGGAACTGGTTCATTGGATTTTCCCCATCAGGGTAACCCAAGGCGATGCCGATGACTACTTTCTTATTCTCCGCAATATTGAGAAAATATTTGATTTCATCAGAGTAATCAGCGATTAAGCCGATGGGGCAGGTTGCCAATCCAGAAGCGTGAGCCGCAAGTACCAGATAACCAAGAGCCGTGCCAACATCGACCATTTGTCTGGGGGAGAAGCAGTCATCCAGACATATAATAATAGCGACCGGTGCCCCATAGAAATTGCAGCTTCCTTCATTGA
>CAZTHJ010000021.1:0-980 GCA_964613565.1 uncultured Dehalococcoidales bacterium
GGTCAGCGACATGGAACAGTGCAGCAATTTCCTCGCGTGTATGGAAAAGTATACGGGCAGCTTCGATAGACGACCAATGCCCGGAGCGGCCGGGGTTGCCCCCGACCTGCTTCAGAAAGTTTATCATTGCCTGCGCTACGCCAGGGGGTTTAGGCCAGGACGTAGCGGCATTATCAAGGTAGATCATTTTGTCAGTATCAGCCTGGTAATGCCTTTGTCCTGCTCCTGAAGTTCCACGCCCCAGCCTGCATTTCTAGCCGTGCGCGAAACGTTTTCCCTGGAGGTGCTGTTATCCACCAGGACTTCAACGGTGCCTTTCTTCTGCTTTTTAATGGCATTTTGCGTCAATAAAACGGGCTCTGGGCAGGACAGCCCGCGGGCATCAACAATTTTAATCTCGTTCATTTTATAATTCTCCTATGCAGTCCTCTCTCTCATTGTCAGACCGATGACAATACAGACCACCAGCCCGATGATCACGGTAATGGGGCTGAAGATATTTGGCCCCGTGGGAGAGGCAGCCACGTTGTATATATGGGCGAAGCCGGCACCGACTATCATGCCGCTTATGAATATGGCAGCATCACCATCGCCTTCGCCTGAAAGGAAGAGTTGCCTGCCGGGGCAGCCTCCGGCAAGGGTAAAGGCAAGTCCGGCCAGCACCATGCCGCCGAAATTCCACAGCATATTGGTATGGGCCACCGGCTGGTTCTCAAAGCCCGGCTTGAACTGGCCCAGGGCGAAATTGGTGACAAAGGCAGCAATGATCAGTGCAACCACGCCCCACAGCAGGTGAGTATCGCGTGTCAGCATAGTTTCCCGGATTGCCGCAACTGTACAAAAGCGGCTGCGCTGGGCAAAAAAACCGATCACCAAACCTATTACAAGTGAGATAATAATCGGCGCGTGCTGACTTCCAGGGCCGGGAGTCGAGAAGAAACCTGGAAGAGGCGATGCCCTGGCTAAAAGCAGAGGTCTAC
>CAZTHJ010000021.1:990-12974 GCA_964613565.1 uncultured Dehalococcoidales bacterium
GCACCATTAGCATCGCGGCCGAACTGTGGTGCCATGATCAGTAAAACAAGCAGTACCACCATGACAACGGGCATAACCCAGCCCATGGCAAGGGGTGCAGGACGATTGCGCCCCAGGCTGTAACCCATCCTGAGAAAAACTACGCCAATTCCTATGCCTGCGATGAGGCCAAGAATTCCCAATATGGCGTTCCAGTCGCCGCCGCCCAGGCGCAGATAAGCCCTCCAGGGACAGCCCAGGAAAACAAGCGCTCCGAAAACGGCAAACATGCCCAGGACAAAGCGTAAAAAAGGTGCCGAGCCGGTTCTGGGTTTAAACTCGCGGAAAAGCAGTGCAGCCATCAATGCACCAAGTACAAAGCCTATTATTTCGGGACGGATATACTGCACTACGCCGGCCTGATGCAGGCCCAGGGCGCCGGCAATATCGCGGTTAAAGCAGACTACACAGATGCCCATATTACCCGGATTGCCCAGCTTTACCAGCAGCGGTGACAGAATGCCTACAAGAAGACCGGTTAATATAGGTCCCCAGCGGGAAGTCAGAAATTTTGAAATCTGGGACAATTTAGACTCCTTTCGCTATGAATTTTCTCCCCGTTGGGTAACTCATAACGCAGGAGCCCTGAAGTCTATCAGGATAATTCAGGGGTCACGTTATGAATCGGCCACAAACGGGCATTGTTTGTTTGATGCAGTACATGCATCAATCGAGAACTAAATCATGTTCTGCGATGTATTACAATCATAGCGTCACCCCCTTTTTTAAGTATTGAGTCTAATCCATAACCATAACAGTACAGGATTAACAGGCTTTGATATTATAGATATTCCTTAATATACAGTCAATAGTTTACTTAAGAAGCTGCATGAACGCTGAGCGTCGGGCACGGTAGCTGCGCCTTGGGATTTCCGATGTTGATACTGGAAAATGTTTTATAGACGATGTCCTGAATCATCATTCAGGACATTCATTTTTTGAATAATGACGCCAAAACTGTTATAAAAGGATAATAGCTAACGCAGATGCGATGTTTGACCGGTGAAAGGAGTGCCATGTCGCAGGATCTGGGTAAAATAGAGAAACCCGAGGCAAAGGATTATAAAAAGAGCCGCAAAGTTTACCTTGTCCCCCTGATCTACGCCGGGGAAAATGTCCCCGGTGATTATATGGAGAAATATGAATTGTATTGGAAGCAGGTGCCGGAGCATATGGAAAACCTGGAAAATAGGATCGGACTGGCGAAGCATATTTACCATGAGTCCATCTGCGAGGCGGGAGATGATGGATTAAAGGCACTGGAAAATTTACACAAGCAGAGTTTCGGAATGGTAAAAGAAAGGTGCCAGCGTGGGGCCTGTTTTGAAGCTTTGGAAGATAAGGAACTGCTGGAAGAGGCTCTTGACTGGCAGCGCTGTTTAATTATGGGTTTCATGAGTCAAAAGGTAGCAGACAAGGTCAGCCAGTATTATATCGAGACATCCAAGAAAAGGTATTCACATATCGAGGGGGTCATTGACAGGACTCTCCAGACTGATGAAGCGGCCCTGCTTTTAATTAACGAGCGCCACATGATTCAGTTTCCCTCCGATATTGAGGTCTTCAGGGTAGCGCCGCCGGCGTTAAATGAGATCAATAAATGGCTGCGTGACAGGCAAAATATGCAGCAGAAGTAAATGCGGTGATTTTATGAACACAGCGGATGAATTTAACAGTCTATTAAAACAAACTGATGTCATGCAGCAGGTAACAATGAGCATGGAGCAGGAGCCCTTGAAATTACTGGTGGACATATGCAGGAAAAGAGAGCATAACGGAAGGCCTGTACCGGACCATAATCTGCACATGCAGGGTTATATAGGTGATATTGCACTCAAAGCCCTCATCGAATCAGGCTTGGTAAGGAAGCTGGATGGAGGAAGAATGGCGCTTTATAGTTTTGAACCAACCGCATCAGGGCTGCAATATTACTCCCGTTTGCAGGCAGAAAAAACAGTTTGAATTTATGCTGTTTGCTTTTCATCCTGTCTGCAAAGTGAAAAGTCCATAAAAAACTCATTTCATCTCCATAATTTCTTCATATTCTGCTGTCATAATTAGTATCAAAGGTCACAAAAATATAAGGAGAAAAGATGAAAAGAAAAATGAAGGTACTTATTATCAGCCTGGTTGCGCTGGTGCTCATGATCAGTGTTTTTGCGGGTATTGTTTTTGCTGAAAACGGCAACGCTGTAAATGGCATTCCAACCTGCTGCACGGATCAGGCTAAGTGCTCCGGTAGCTGTAATGGGGATTGTGATGGTGCTTGCGGAGGTAGTTGCGTTGGTGATTGTTCAGGCATATGCAAGGCTGGTAGTAGCGGTTTTCAGGCTAATTGCTGCGAAACGAACACCATTCAGAATGACAATTACCGATCAGGTGGTTGCTGTCGTTAGCCACAATACTGATAACTTATATCGTCCCTCCTCCTTAAATAATAATAGAGAGGCAGAGAAATCTGCCTCTCTATTATTTGACAAGCAATGGGGAATAAAGCATATTTATTTAACATAAGAGGGCATTATACATATTTAATATTGCGATGGCTACACAAAAAATTCTAATAGTGGATGATGAGAGGAAAATAGTTGATATTATCAGGGCATACCTGGACAAAAACAACTTTACAACTTATGTTGCATATGATGGCAGTTCTGCCATGGATATTATGAAAGCGAAAAGCCCTGACCTGATAATACTTGATCTCATGCTGCCGGGCATGTCGGGATGGGATATCTGCCGTGAATTGCGCAAAACAAGCCAGGTGCCGATCATCATGCTAACAGCACGAGATGAGGTTGAGGATAAAATAGTGGGGTTGGAGTTAGGTGCGGACGACTATCTCACCAAGCCATTCAACCCAAATGAACTTGTTTCAAGGGTGAGAGCGATTCTAAGACGGACTTCCGACAATGCTTCAACGCAGAATCTAATAAAACTGGCAAATATTACTTTGGACCAATATAAACGTACCGTCTTCAGGGATGAGAAAGCCATAGAGTTGACGCCGACAGAATTTGATTTGCTCAGCACAATGGCTAAAAACCCCGGTCGCGTATATACCAGAATTCAGCTGCTGGATATTCTACAGGGAGAGGCATATGAAGGTTACGAAAGAACAATAGACAGTCACGTCAAGAACTTGCGAAAAAAGATCGAACCAAATCCTGATAAACCGATATATATATTAACTGTACATGGTGTCGGCTATAAGTTGGAAGATAAATATGATAAGTAGTATTCGCTGGAAGCTTGCCGGGTCGCTGCTGCTAATAGTGCTTGTGTCAGTGGGACTAACGGCTTTCCTCATCAGCCAGGGTACACAGCGTGAATTCCGGCAATATATCTCGGAATGCGACATGATGTACTGTAATCAGCTGCAAAACAACCTTTCTGACTATTATGCATCAACTGGTAGCTGGGATGGCGTGCAAGATCTGCTAAATCATCAGATCACTACGGCAAATCACACATTGGTGTTGTCTGATATCAATGGCCTTGTTCTGGCAGATACGGGTAGTGTATGGATCGGCAAAAACGTCAATGAGCTTGGCTTAAGCGAGCCCATTGTAGTCAAGAATAATGGAATAGAGGTAGGCAGAGTATTCTCTGTTTGTTATGCTTGTTATGCTGCTACAGACGAAGTCAGTGTTATGGGTAACCGTTGTGCCGATAGTACTGTTTTAACGGTAACCGAGAGTAACTTTATTAATAGAGTCAATGACTTTTTGTGGATAGGAGGTATTATCGGGGCAGTTGTGGCATTAGTCTTGGGATTAGTTTTAACACGGCAAATCACTTTGCCGTTGATTACATTGAAGCAGGGAGCCCAGCAGATAGCCGGGGGAAATCTCGGTTTTAGAGTGAAAGCTGATTCCAGGGATGAATTTGGCACTGTTGCTCAATCATTTAATACGATGGCTGAAAACTTGAATAAAATTGATCAGTCGCGCCGACAGCTGACTGCAGATATAGCCCATGAGCTGCGTACGCCGTTGACTGTGATTGATGGCACAGTACAGGGTATTATGGATGGTGTTTTTAAGCCGGATGAAGAGCATTTGCAGTGTATTAAGGGCCAGACTGAGTTGCTGGCCAGCCTCATCAATGACCTGCGTGACCTGTCCCTTGTTGAATCAGGGCAACTCAAGCTAAATACAATATCTTTAAACATTGCTGAATTTATTTACTCTAGGATTTCTCAATGGGCGCTGAAGGCCGGGGAAAAGGGCATTCAGTTTAAGTATGACATCCCTGATAAAACGCCGGAGATTCAAGCCGATCCTGTTAGAATGGAACAGATCATCAATAACCTTATCAGCAACGCTATCCGACATACTGCGCAGGGTGGCGATATAAATATTACCCTCAAGAAGGTTGAGGCTAAAATTGATGCTGAACAGGGTATTGTACTCACCGTTGCCGATAGCGGCGAGGGGATCCCTCCTCAGCATCTGGAACATATATTTGAGCGTTTTTATCGTATAGAGAGTTCCCGTTCCAAAGCTGGTAAGGAAACTGGCCTGGGCCTGGCCATTGTAAAGAGGATGGTCGAAGCGCATAAGGGGAAAATCTGGGTGGAGAGCGAGCCGGGTAAGGGTAGCAAATTTCACATATATATGCCTGTGGCTTTACATCATATATAGTTGAGATGGCTGAAATAGATTCATAGGACAAATATGCCCAGCATAAGAAGTTTTATTACCAATATGTCCGCTCCCATGCCAGTGCACCGCAAGTTATACCTGTTATTGCGCAACAATTACATTAAGATATCCAGAGGGAGTTCCTGCTGCGGACATCCCGGTGAACCGGGGTGTTGAGAGCAGCGACATGACTTGCCCGGTACGGGCAATGTGAAAACAGGGGAAAATGCAGATTATTAATCAAAGACAACCGAAATCTATCAAGGAGGTCTGCATGTTTCATACTTGCCCTGCAATTCGGAACTCCAGAATACTTTAGCTGATACCTGACTTGTGACTGTATAGTCTGTTTTTCCAGCGTACCCCTTTGCCTGCAAGAACCTGCAGGCTAGCGTAGATCGCAACCATCACCAAATAGGCAAAGCCAAGAGGGTGAAGAATTGCAGATACCACGGGTACTCTGAAAATATGGTCCAGCATAGAACGCATAAAAATTATGATCAATATTTGCAATACCAGCAGCAGGCGCCAGCCGGAGGCATAGGATGCGATAAATAGATCATAGTAGAGCATTATATAAGGAGACAGGAACAGAACATATGCCAGCATCAGCAGCAATACGATGGCTATCGGGGAAAGTGTAGCTACTGAGTATATCCATTTAGCGAAACCCTCCCACATGTCCCCCAGTTTTCGATACATATTGCATGAAACCAGCGAGGATAAATCTACCGTGATATGACGTCCCCCCTTGCGGGTAATTTCGCAGCTGAGCCATACGTCTTCCATAATGCGTGCCTTGACTGCTGCATGTCCGCCGATGCGCCAGTATTCTTCTCTGGAAAAGAGCAGGAACTGACCGATGGCTAATGCCGGGCGGGGTTTGGCTGAAGCCTGAATCCACCATAACGGGGTGCAGGCAAGCATAATGAAATAGATCATAGGGATGACTAATTTCTGAGGCAAACCGTCCATTTTTTGATGCGGGAACCCGGACAATAATGATGGCCTCTGCTCAAGTGCAAAATCCATTACACTGCCGAGCATTTCGGGTTCAAAAGTGGTATCTGCGTCCACGAACAGCAGCCAATCTCCCTTTGCGGCTCTGGCAAGTTGGTAGCAGGCATGGGGTTTGCCTGCCCAGTCAACAGGGAGAGCTTTCCCACTGATCAATCTCAGGCGGGAGTCAGCGGCAGCCAGCGCTTCAACAACATCTGCGGTTTTATCGGTGGAGTTGTCATCCAGAACCAGTATTTCATATTGCGCATAGTTCTGTTTCTGCAGGGATTTTAGGCATGCGGTGATATTGCGTTCCTCATTACGCGCAGGAACCAGTATGGATATCATGGGATAACAATTATTCACCGCCAGTTTTCTATGGGGTTTTTTCAGCGCCCTCAGATTGAAAACCAGGTTTACTGCCAGCGCGGCAAGGATAATCGTTACTATTATTTGATAGAGCATCTTTCTATTACTCAGGTCTCTTTTCTTAATCTGTGCCAGTGTAATGGTTTGATATAGATTGATGGCAAAGATCTTAAATCAGTCTTGTGCTTGATGGCCAGGATCAAGGTTATACAAAGAATGAGCACAGTTTGCCAGGATAATCCTGTCAGCAAAAGAAAAAATATAAAGCCACACAGGAAACTGAGCAATACTGTCCACGCATCCTGCTTGACGAAGATGTAAAATATTGCCATCATCAGCAGGATGCATATAAAAATTTGATATGGCGGTAGAGCCAGCAGAGCTCCCCCTGTGACCGCCAGAGCTTTGCCTCCATGAAACCTTAAAATGGGAGAGAATGCATGCCCCAGGATAGCGCTGAGTATAATAATGATGACCAGGACTGGTCCCAGATGGAAATAGCTATATGCCAGGAATACAAAGGGATATCCCTTGCCCATTTCCAGTACCAGTGCCAGTATCCCCCACCTGATACCGCCGGCACGGAATACATTGGCAGTGCCGGGGTTACTATCGCCGTATTTCCTGATATCTCGTTTCACAAGATATTGGCCGATCCATACGGCAAATGGGCAGGCACCCAGCCAGAAAGCGGCCAGAGCAAGAGAGAAAGTTAAATATGTTTCCACCTGGATATCTCCGGCAATACCTCGTGTTACTAGGTATAAGTTAAAACAAAATGCTGCGTTTGTCAATTTTTGTCTTGCTGTATTAATGTTTAGAGAGCATCTGCCCCACTGATCTGTGCCTGGTTTCAGCAGGTGGCAAATAAGCTGGTAATCTTGCCGCTCTTCAAATCGATCAGACCGTCCTCTGTTATACGTAGAAAGGGGATGGCTGCTGACGGTAGCACCGATAGGGTCTTGACTATATCACTGAATTTGCAGCCAAGCCTTTCGGCTTCCGTCTGGATACTGTTTAAGCGCTGGACTATTTCGTCCATGGAGACAGTTGTTATAATACCGGCAACCGGCAGGGGCAGCTCTGCGGTTATGCTGCCATGCGTGCATACCGCTATGCCTCCTCCATGCTGGATGATGTGGTTTATGGCCTGTGCCATGTCCCTATCATTTGTGCCGACGGCAATAATGCCATATGTTTCCCAGATATAGCTGCTGGCAACCGCGCCGTCTTTGAAACCCAGTCCCCTGATCAGGGCATTGACTATTTTATTTTTTAAACTCACCAGCGTTATTTTAAGGATATCTCTATCAGGGTCGGGTTGGATTACACCAGCCAATGACGGCATTTCCGTAAGATATTCCCTGCTCACCAGGTCTGTTACCATGTCCATGACCCTGATTTTGTTATGTCCGGAGACTGGAGCATGAATAATGAGGCTGGAGGTGGAGACGTGTTTCTGAATCTTATTAATGCCGGGCAACTTATATCGAGTTTTCCTGGGAGGCACCAGCAACTTGCCGTGCTTCGCTATTATTTTCCCTTTGCTCAGCACATATTCAGGCTTGATAGTTTGCATGTCCGGCAAAATTACGATGTCGGCGTGTTTTCCAGGGGCAATTCCTCCTGTAAAATGATCAAGTCGGAAGTGAGTGGCAGGGTTTATCGTTACCATCTGTATCGCCCGGATAAAATCGAATCCCAGATCTATCGCTTTCTGTACGGCTGACTCCAGGTAGCCGCGTTTAACGAGGTCTCTGGGATCCATTCCATCTGTGACCAGGGATATGCGGCTGAAATCTATCCGCATATCTTTTAACTTAACCATGGCGTCCAGCTCTTCCCTGATGCTGCCCTGGCGGATCATAACGAATAACCCCAGCCTCAGCCTCTCAAGGACGTCTTCTACTGAGACTGGTTCGTGGCAGGAATTTATGCCGTAAGCCAAATAAGACATGAGCTTTTCATCATGTGCCCCGGCTGTATGACCCTCAACCGTTTTACCCAGCTTAAGCGCTTCCTCGGCCAGAGGGGGCAGGTGATCGTTGCCGCTAAGCACCATCTGCCAGTAGGATTCGCCAACACCAACGATATCTTCCCTGTGTAGTAATTTTTTCATTTGAGCAATACTCGGCCATATGGTATAGCCGGATTTGCCCAGGTTCAAGGGCGGCGGTATGGTTGCATAGACCTTAACGGGCTGCTCTCTCCAGGATTCCAGCAATTGTAATAACCCTTTCAGCCCTGCCGTATAAATGATCTCTCCTGATTCAGTGATAATTGTAGTAGTCCCTCCTGCCATGGCCTGGCGCAGGAAATTTTCTGGAGAAAACAAATAGTTCAGATGTGTATGACCTTCAATAAATCCGGGAGCGATGATTTTTCCACATGCATCCAGAACATATGTATCCTTGCCTTTGGCATGCTCCAGATTCTGGCCTATGGCAGCAATCCATTCTCCTTTGATGGCCACTGAATAGTTATGCAGCAATGCACCGCTGTAAACATCGACCAGGGTACCATTGCTGATGACAATATCAGCCTTATCCAGGCCGAGAGCAACATTCTTTAGATTTTGCATGTCTTGAATACTTAGATTGCTTCTCATCTTACGCCGGCTCCAGTGTAGATGCTTATCTCCCTGCTGCTTACTTACAACAGGTTAATCATCGCCAAAATCGAAAAAATGATCCATGTTCTTTTTAATCTGATATCTCTTTATCACCATAAAAACCATGAGCACCAGCGGGTAAGGTACAAGTACCCAGGGGATATCCAGGAAATGCATTTGCGGGCCGAGATATAATTTTTGTATGCAGTATTCAATTGTAAGTGTTACCCCGATGATGCCAGTACTGGCCCCGGACTTTTTAGTAATAATCATGTATATAAGGCCAGGTATATATGCTATCAGCAGCTGGACAAAGGCGATTGCGGCCAGTACCCCGTAGATTACGGTTGCGCCCAGTCCCCCCTTAAATTTGAGGAAAACCGGCCAGTTGTGACCGGCTACAACAGCCACGCCTGTCAGCAGCCTTACTGACCAATCATCGCCGCTGATGATATTGGCCAGGAAAATTGCCAGCAGTGCCTTGCCTACGTCACTGGATACAGCCAGTATAAATGGAATAAATCCAAGCCTGCGATGGATGGCTGCAGCGCTTACCTTCCCATCACCCTCAGAACGGAGGTCGAATTTGCCTAATAATTTGCCCAGGATAAAGGCTGAGGGAATTGATCCCAAAAGATATCCCAGGGGAATTGCCAGGTATTGATAGATGTTTAACAATATACAGCCTTGATATTACAGAGATTTGACGCTTGAGTTTTAGATAAAATAGTCGTGTTATTTTAGCAATTTGCGGCCATACTAACAAGCGGGTTACTTGATTTTCAGCGGGATACCCGCCGTCATCAGGTAGACCTCTGAGCATAGCTGTGCAATCATCTGGTTTGTTCTGCCCAGCAGGTCGCGGTAAATTCTGGCCAGAGGATTGTCAGGCACAATACCCAGCCCCACTTCATTTGAGACTATGATGAAGTGCGCATGGGATGTTTCCATGATACGGCCGAGCGCTTCAATTTCTGCAGTGACTTCTTTCTCTGCAAGCTCCGGGTGCTGGCACGGCCCCAGAATATTGGCGACCAGCAGTGTCAGGCAATCTATCAGTATGACCCTGTGTTTTTTGTAGCGGGATAGATTTTGACCAATATTATTGCTTATTTCTACTGTCTCCCACGACGCAGGCCGGCTCTTTTTATGGTTTTCGATCCTCTTTTGCATTTCCGCGTCAAGCGCTTCGCCTGTGGCAACGAAGAGCACATCCTTGCCTAATTCTGATGCCAGCTGCTGTGCATAATGACTTTTGCCACTGCGCGCACCGCCCAGAATTAAAATGACCCTTCTCTTCTTATCAGCAGTATTCTTCATGGCATGTATTGCCCCAGAAATTGAATTATGATAATCATCAGCAGGGCTGTCAATACTTCACTGATCTCATTTATAGCCCCATAGTTATCTCCTGTCAACCCCCCGAATCTTGAGCGGAAGAGGCACAATACCGGCATGGAGAGGCACCATACCGTTGCCATGAGTACAATGCCGGGCCAGCTTAAAAAGGTGGCACAGATAGCGACTGTGATGATGCTGGCCACGACAAAACGCGGCCAGGTGGCTCCATGTTTAAAACTGAGCCCCATTCCTGCCGTTCTGGCATAAGGAAAGGTATAAATGGCGCTGACCATGATCCATCTGCTCAGCACAGGCATGAGCAGCAGGGTGGGAACGACGGCGGGATTTGAATACAGGGCAAAATACTTCAAGAGGAATAAGAGTACGAGTGCTGTAATACCGAAAGCCCCCACTTTGTTATCTGACATAATCTCCAGCCTGCGCTGGAGGGTTTTACCGGCTACCATGCCGTCAAACGTATCCATGAGGCCGTCAACGTGGTGAGCGCCGCCGAGGATCACCAAGGCGATCATGATTAAGGCAAAAACAACGGCCTGTGGCAGTATAAAAGATAGAACATAATGCAGCAGCAGCAGTAATGCTCCCATCAATAGTCCGATCAAAGGGAAATAGGGCAGCGATTCACCCGTGTCTTTGCTCCTGCCTCTCAGCATGGCAGGCAGAGGGATAATGGTCAAAAACTGAAGCGCCGTAAAAAATGCCACGTATTTCGCCTCTTGTGAAGTTTAATCCTTGTCAGAAACACCTGCTTCATCGAATGTCGTCATCTGGTTGAGCGTATTAACGGCAGCTTCCACCAGGCTTATGCCCAGAGCAGCTCCCGTGCCTTCCCCCAGCCTCATATTTAAATTCAATAGGGGCTCCAGGTCAAGATATTGCAGCAGTAATGCATGCCCGGATTCTGCCGATATGTGTGCGGCAATCAGGTAATCCCGTACCTGAGGGGCCAGTTTAACTGCAATCAGGGCCGCTGCAGTTGAAATGAAACCATCAATCACCACTGGAATTTTACTGGCTGTGGCCTGCAGGATTACGCCTGCCAGCCCCCCGATTTCAAAGCCTCCAACCTTCGCCAGCACATCTAGGGGATCATTTGGATCAGGCTTGTTTATGGCCAAAGCCTGCTCAATGACATGTATTTTATGTGCCAGTTGCCCATCATCTATGCCTGCACCGCGGCCGGTGACCTGGGCAACTGATTTGCCGCTGACGGCAGCAAAGATGGCGCTGCTGGCGGTGGTATTGCCTATGCCCATATCGCCGGTTCCTATAATGTCCAGCCCTTTTTGCATCTCCATATTGACGATATCCATGCCTGATTCAATGGCATTTACAGCCTGCTCTCTTGACATGGCTGGACCCTGAGCCATATTAGCGGTGCCGAAGTCTATCATTTTGCAGATTACGCTTGAATCCGTCGGGAAGCCGCCGATGACTCCCATATCCACAACAATAACCCTGGCGCCAATCTGGCGTGCCAGCGCATTGATGGCAGCGCCGCCTTTAATGAAATTCAGCACCATCTGGCCAGTAACCTCCTGCGGGTAGAGCGTTACCTTTTCGGCCACCACACCGTGATCAGCAGCCATGGTTATAATGCATTTATACCTGATTTCCGGCCTTGAGGTGCCCTGGATGCCCGCAATTTTAACTGAAAGGCCTTCTAGCTTACCCAGGCTTCCGCGCGGCTTGGTGAGCATGTCCTGACGCCCACGGGCGAGCTCCATGGCTTCACTGTCAAGAGGCCTGATTTGTTTGATTGTGTCTTCGATTATCATTGGTCTCCTGTAATCATTTTATTGGTTTTTAGGGCAGGTATATTTCGGCCAATTTGCATTGCAGATGGGGTTCGCATTAGCCGAACACAGTTTTGTAAATTAGCTCCATGTCCAGATTGGCCCTTACGACACAGGCGAGCCTGTCATATTCCCTCTGCCTGTCCAGTTTGTCGGCTCTTA
>CAZTHJ010000022.1:0-12910 GCA_964613565.1 uncultured Dehalococcoidales bacterium
ATACCCGCCAGCTTTTCATACAGGCGAAAATAGTTCTGGAAGGTAATCGTAGCCAGCGTCACGCTTTCGCGCTGTATCCTGACCTTTTCCTTGGCCTCAATAGCCTGGTGCAAACCTTCGGAGTATCTGCGGCCAAACATAAGCCTGCCCGTAAATTCATCAACAATGATCACCTGGCCATCCTTGACCACATAATCCCTGTCCCTTTTGAAAATCACATTGGACTTAACTGCATTTTCCAGGTACTGTGTCAACGTATAGTTGGCCGGGTCATACAGGCTGGGGGCCTTCATCACGCCTTCATTGCGCAGCACCCGCTCCATCTTGCTGATGCCATCTTCGGTCAGGGCAACCGTGCGCGTCTTCTCATCAACCGTGTAGTCTTTCTCAACTTCCAGGCTGGTTACAGCACGGGCAAAAATCCCATATTTTTCCGTAGCCTCTTCCGCTTGCCCGCTGATAATCAGCGGCGTGCGCGCCTCATCGATGAGTATATTGTCCACCTCGTCCACGATGGCATAGTTCAGCGGCCGCTGCACGCACTGCGAGAGGTCCAGCACCATGTTGTCCCTGAGATAATCAAAGCCGAACTCGTTATTGGTGCCATATGTGATATCAGCAGCATAGGCCTCCGTTCTTTTCACCGGTCTGAAGGCTGTCCAGCGTTTGTCCCAGGGCTCCCTTTCTGGATCAGGGTCGTAAATGCAGGCCGGCAGATATTCGTCGGGGTTCTGCTGCGGATAGATGCTGGCAACGCTGATACCCAGCGCGTGATATACCGGCCCCATCCAGTGCGCATCCCTTCTCGCCA
This sequence comes from uncultured Dehalococcoidales bacterium, assembly GCA_964613565.1. Classification (GTDB taxonomy): domain Bacteria; phylum Chloroflexota; class Dehalococcoidia; order GIF9; family UBA5629; genus CAZTHJ01. The sequence continues at coordinate 812 of CAZTHJ010000022.1, forward strand.
GGTAATCATTGACCGTGACCAGGTGACAGCCTTCCCCGCTGAGCGAGTTTAGATACAGCGGCAGGGTAGCCACCAGTGTCTTGCCTTCGCCGGTGCGCATCTCGGCGATCTTGCCCTGATGCAGTGTAATGCCGCCCATCAGTTGCACATCATAATGCCGCTGGCCGAGGCTGCGCCGGGCTGCTTCCCTCACGGCGGCAAAAGACTCGGGCAGTAGATCGTCAAGGGTCTCGCCCTCTACGAAGCGCGCCTTGAACTCGGCCGTCTTAGCTTTGAACTCTTCATCGCCTAGCTTCTGGAAGTCGGGCTCGAGTTCATTGATGCGGTCGACTATTTTCTGCAGGCGCTTTATTTCTTTCTCGTTGGAGTCAACGAGATTACCCAGCCATTTGAACATAGCAAATCCTAAGTGAACATGGCTCCCACGGACATGCCCGTGTGTATGCGGTGAATGGCCTCGCCCAGCAGCGGGGCGGTATCAAGAACGGTAATTTTGCCTATTTTCTTGCTGCCATTGACCGGTATTGTATCAGCTGCCACCACTTCCTTGACAGGAGACTTGGAGATGCGTTCAATGGCAGGGCCGGAAAAGACAGGGTGCGTGCAGCATGAATATACTTCGATAGCTCCACTCTTGAGCAGCGCATTGGCGGCATGAACCAGGGAGCCTGCCGTATCTATTTCGTCATCGACGGTAAGCGCACGCATGCCCCTGACATCGCCGATGATATTGAGCGTTTCTGTATTATCATCGTTCCCCACACGCCTTTTTTCGATAATAGCCAGCGGCGCATCCAGCTTGGCTGCCAGGTCACGCGCTTTCTTGGAAATGCCGATGTCCGTGGCCACTACCACCAGTTTGTCCAGCTTTTTCTCACGCCAGTAATCGGCCATCAGGTTGAGTGCGGTCAGTTCATCCACGGGTATATTGAAAAAGCCCTGTATCTGGGCTGCATGCAGGTCCATGGTCAGCAGGCGATTGGCGCCCGCCGTGGTCAGCAGGTCGGCAATCAGCCTGGCCGTAATAGGCACCCTGGGCTGGTCTTTCTTATCTGTACGGCTGTAGCTGTAATAGGGTATCACCGCCGTGATCCTGCCCGCTGAAGCACGCTTGAAGGCATCCAGCATGATAAGCAACTCTACCAGGTTCTTATTCACCGGTGAAGCCAGCGGCTGCACAAGGAAGACATCCCTGTCACGCACATTTTCCAGTATGCGCACAAAAATATTTTCATTGCTGAACTCAAAAATTTCTGCTTTTCCCAGCCCGATCTTAAGGTATTTGCAGATGGCCTCTGCCAGCCTGGGATGCGCATTGCCTGAAAATACTTTGAGCTCTTCCATATTCGCCTCCAGTATGAGTTACAGCACCTAATTATAACACCAAACTACACTCATATCACAGAATCAGTTTCTCTGCCCGCTGTGCCTGTGTATAATAACGCCATTATGCAGCCCAGCCTCATCGCGCAGGTTATCGAAGGACTGAAGCTTGAATATGGCAAGCCAAAGTGGACATTAAGGCCTGATGCCATGGGCGTGCTGGTGCAGACCATACTTTCGCAGAACACCTCTGACACCAATTCAGATAAGGCCTTTGCTTCCATTAGAAAGGCCTTCAAAAACTGGGATGCCGTCGCACGGGCGCCGATAGATACCATAGCGATATCTATTCAGCATGGCGGCCTGGCGCAGGTCAAAGCAGGCTATATCAAGGACTCCCTCAATGCCATTAAGGAGAGGCACGGGGATCTGAATCTGGATTTCTTAAAGCAGATGCAGATTGACCGGGCCAGAGACTGGCTGCTGCGGCTGCCGGGTATAGGCTTGAAAACGGCCAACTGCGTGCTGCTTTTCTCGCTTGGCATGCCGGCTCTACCCGTGGATACCCACATTCACCGCGTCTCCAGGAGGCTGGGGCTGATCCTTGACATATCTGCGGCAAAGGCGCACGCTGAGCTGGAAAAAGTAGTGCCTTTGAAGGAAGTTTATGCTTTCCACATCCTTATGATTGAGCACGGCAGGAAAAGGTGCAGCGCGCGCAGACCTGATTGTGCACACTGTATTCTTTCCTCTATTTGCCAGAGCAGGCGGATATCTGCATAGTCTGCGTATTATTATTTTTCCGGAACTGACCCCATTGAATATTGCATACGGCGCTTTGCTCTGGCATACTAACTTATCAAACTATTCAAAGTAAAACAATTGAAAAGCGACAGATCTAAAACTACCGTAGAGAAAATCTTAGCCCTGGCGGGAATACAGATCAACGGCGGTAATCCCTGGGATATCAAAGTCCATAATGAGAAATTCTATGCAATGGTGCTGTCCCGGGGTGCGCTGGGGCTGGGGGAGTCGTACATGGACGGTTGGTGGGACTGCGAGGCTGTGGACGAATTGTTTCTCCGCATCCTGAGTTTCGGACTGGAAGGCAAGATCAGGCAAAACCCTGGACTGCTTTTGCAGGTAATTCTGGCAAGTCTGTTTAATATGCAGTCTAAAAGCAGGGCATTTCAGGTGGGGGAGAGACATTACGACCTGGATAATGAGCTCTTCCAGAATATGCTGGATAGGCGCATGAACTATAGTTGCGGCTACTGGAATGATGCTCAAACACTGGACCAGGCCCAGGAGAACAAGCTGGACCTCATCTGCCGCAAGTTGGGGCTGCGGCCGGGCATGAAAATACTGGATATCGGCTGCGGCTGGGGCAGCTTTGCCAGTTATGCAGCTGAAAAATATGGGGCTGAAGTAACCGGGATTACCGTATCCAGAGAACAGGTGGAACTCGGCACTACAGCCTGCTGCGGACTTCCTGTTGAAATCAGGCTGCAGGACTACCGGACACTGGATGCTACATTTGATCATGTCGTTTCGGTGGGCATGTTTGAACATGTCGGCTGTAAGAATTACAGGGAATACATGCAGGTTGTGCACCGCTGCCTGAAGGATGACGGCCTATTCCTGCTGCATACCATCGGCGGTAATGAATCTGTAACCTCCACCGATCCCTGGATGAACAAATACATTTTCCCCAATGGCATGCTGCCCTCTATCAAGCAGATCGGAGCAGCCATCGAGGGGCTGTTTGTCATGGAAGACTGGCATAATTTCAGCGCCGATTATGATAAAACCCTCACGGTATGGCATAGGAACTTTGAGGAAAGCTGGCCTAAGTTAAAGGCAAAGTATAGCCAAAGATTTTACAGGATGTGGAAATATTACCTGCTTTCCTGCGCCGGCTCATTCCGCGCCAGGTCAAACCAGCTCTGGCAAATCGTACTTTCCAAAAATGGCGTCCCCGGCGGGTACACATCCATGCGTTAAGAAATACAGGTCACGGCTTTGACTGATTTTGTGTACTGCGGGATTGCCTTTCTACTTCTGCACAAGGTCGGCAATCAGTTTGATTATTTCAGCACGTATTGGCGCTGCAGCATTGCTGACAGATAGGCACTTGCTCTCAGTAACAGCATCATGGCTATCAGACGGACAGTGCTTCTTGCACTGATTAAGATTCCGCTGAATGCTTTCCCCATTATCGTAGCAGCTATGAAATGCAGGCGCTGCATAAATCCCGGCTGGTGCCGAAGCCGGAAATAGATTAGTACCGCAGTTGCGACAAAATCTATCAGCGCAGTTAACCATATATCTGCAATTTGGACAGGAATATCTTTGCTGCATAATTGCAACCCTCTTCCCGGAGGGGCACTCAATCCTTGCCTCCTGCATTATTAATAACGAAACATCCTATTAATAGTTTACTTCTCAAATGTTAACGAAGTATTAAACGTTGCCCTATAAGGGCAGGCACATCACGCCACAGACTAAGCTGCTAAACAAATTGAGCTGCTCTTCCGTTGATTATATTATAAAGATACATTATTGTTATAACTATGCACTGGAGCTGGAAAAGAATCACCTTAATATCGCTAACAGCAGCGGCTGTTATTACCTGTATTGTTTTCGCCATCCCTTTCAATACCGTGCCGTACGACTCACCGGAAAACTACCTGGACAGCGAAATCAGGCAGGAACCGTTTACGGATACGGAGTCGTATGTATCCACAGAGATACTTGAACGGGAAGAGACAATCTACGATGGCACACCTTATTCAGTTCCCGATGGCATCAGCGTTCCTTTTTCTATAGCGCAGAAGGATACCAGGCTGGTGGGCAGTTTTACACTTCCAGCCCCGGGGGGATTTTATCTATATTCCTTCGCAGGCAAGATAATCTATGAACAACTGGGCAGCCAGGGGGAAGTTGATATTTCACTCACAGAGGGGGAATACACGGCTTTAGTCCGTGAAAGGGCTTCTTGGGAAGCAAGGATTTATCTGAACCTTCAGCTGAAATGGTCTGAGCTGGCAGAAATAACAAAGTACAGGGAAATTACCAAATACCGTGAAGTGCCAGTTACAGTAGAGAAACAGCGCACTGTTACGCATTACAGGAAGGTATCATTGTGGAGAATAATTTTGGGGCGCTAATATATGATCCGTTTGCCACACCTCAAACACTAATACACTTTTCCTATTGTATTCATGACGAATTATAAATAAATTAGCTAGTGTCCCGTCTCAGAAATAGGTTGATTTATTCTCTCTACTCAGCGTAGAAGAGGAATTATTCAATGAATTTTTAAGACACCACACTAGCTATTAACTTTAGTCACCTTAACCTTGACCGTGACTTCCATGCCAAATGAAATGGGATCACATTCAGCATAACGGGCCTCCATCAGCGAGTTGAAGTTGACTCCCTTGCCGCGGGCGATGGGCTGCCCCTGGGCCCAGTGGCCGGCCGTGCCCGTGATGGTCAATGCCTGCGGATGCTGGCCTTTCCTCAACTCAAGCATGCCCCGTACCCTGTTACCACGGCTGGATTCTACCTCGATTAAATCGCCGGGTTTAAGCCCCTTCTGCTTCGCCGTCTCAGCGCTCATGACAATGCTGTAAGTATAGGGATTCATATTGCTGGCCTCATCCAGCCAGGGCTGTTCCATGGTGCCCGCCGCAACATGCAGGGTATCACGGTAACAGAAACAGTAAAGGTCGTAGCCCGGATCAGACACCTCATGCGGAGGAATGGGGAACCACCTCGGCAGCGGGGTGTACTGCTGCCAGTCCAGCTCTATACCCAGATCCTGACCGATATTTTTTATCTTTTGGCCCAGGTCAACCATAAATTCCCAGTAAATCTGCACCCTGATATCCTTAAAATGCCTCCAGTAGACTTCCTCTACTTTCTTCGGCCAGGAAATAAAGCCGTGCCGCTGGAACCATGCCCAGTCATGCTCATCGCCAAAATGCTGCCGAGCCACCCTGTCACAGAGGTCCTCCCATGCGATTTTGTCATCCGGTTTGAGTTCAAGTTCGGGGCGGAACCCGGCCAGGTGATTGTAATAGGCATTGAGCTTGGCACGGCAACCCATCCTGTCCAGGATATCATCCAGAACCTGAGGTGCATGCCGCCTGCCGTATTGCGGCTCCACCACCTTTTGCGTGATATGGAAACACCACGGCTCATCCACTGCCGGAGTCTGATTGTGATAAGGGTGCTGGATGCCCGACCAATCCATATATTCCAGATAGCAGGTATCGGGCAACACGATATCGGCAAAGCCTTCGTTGAATTCGGTGGGAAAGATTTCAAAATCTACAATGAAAGGGACTCTCTTGAGGAATTCAGCCTTGTCCCTGGGATTGGCAGCATTCATCACGCTGTTGCTACAATAATTCATGATTACATCAACCGCGGGATCCACTTTTGCCTTCTGCAGCAGCTCATCCCTGTCAATGGCTCCCCATATCGGAACCTCCAACGCTGCGGGAAACATCGCAGTCAGCTCCTTGGAATTAGGATAGACAGGTTCTTTCATGGGCCAGAATCCTCCACCCTCGAACAGCCATTTGCCGCCGATGGTAACAAAGCCGTCAGGGCAGGCGGCAACTCCCAGATAAGGCAAACCAGTGTGGGGATGGCCATGGCATTCGACTGCGGATGAGACCATACCTCCTGGCGTATTGGCCGCACCCAGTACATGCAGCAGCAGGTCAAGGGCAAAAACCGTATGGGTAGCGTTTTTATGGGTCACGGCTGCACGTATGTGCTGTATGGCAACAGGCCGGTAGGGCAGCTGCTTGCCATCTATCGTAATGGTGGAACCTACCATGGCAGCCCCGGCAAATTCAGTAGCAATACGCCTTACGGTTTCTGCAGGCACCCCACTGATTTCTGCGGCCTTCTCGGGAGTGAATTGCTTAAAATGTTCTTTGAAGAGCATCCAGGCCGGACGGCAGCGTATACCATTAACCTCATGGGTATAGTCCAGGTCAAAATCAGCAACACTTTTATCATCAAATGTCCTAGCCTTTGATGCTGCGCTGTCCCAGATCAGCGGCTTATGCGTTTCCCCATCCCTGACATAGCGACCATCCTGGCCAATCAGGTAAGGGGCATTGGTCTTATGCTTCAGATACGCAGCATCATAGATGCCCAGATCATTTACTATCACATTGATCATAGCAAGGGCTACGGCGGCATCGGTGCCGGGGATAATGGGCAACCACTCTGAGGCCTTGGAGGCAGCATAATTACACACGGGGTCAAAGACCACCATCTTCATGCCGCGGTTAAGCGCCTCTGCGGCCAGCCGGTTGGCATACTGCATAAAACCGCCCTGGCCAAAATTGGTGCCCCACTGCAGCAGATAATTGCAGTACTTGTAATCCGGCATATTGACAAAAGCGGCATAGTTCAAAGCATTGATAAAATGGCCTGCATTGCCGCAATGCGCTCCACTGCTCACCACCGGAACGGGCAACCCCTTGGGAGAAGCCAGCGTCATCATGAGCTTGCCCAGAAACAGCGGTACTATCTGCGTGGAAGAGCTAATACCGATCTGTATCATGACCCTGCCGGGATCAATATCTGCTGCCTTCTTCAGCTTGGCGGCTATCTCGCTGAGAGCTTCATCCCAGGAAATCTCCTTCCATTCGGGATCAACCCCGATACCCTTCCGGGGATTGGCCCTCCTCAGCGGCACCTTGAGACGATTGGGATCATAGAGCAATTGCAGGCCTGCCAGCCCCTTGGGACACAGACCTCCATATGAGCCCACAGAACTATTAGGGTCCCCTTCCAGCTTGACCACGACACCGTTAACCCGGTGCGCCAGTATGCCGCACTCCGCCTGGCAGCGGTGACACTGGGTGGGAATCCAAACATCCTCATATATCTGGGGCTTATCTTTTTTTGACTTTACTTTCATCGTAATCTCCTGAAAATTCCTTTAAGGGCAAAGCTCCCCGGACTTAAAGCCGTGGTGGAAGCATGGGATTGTACAGGCCTGCCTTCAAAATGGCATAGGTAAAAGCCAGACCTCCTGCTATCTGACAGACGACCATGAACGTGATCAATGACTGGGATATTGAAGTGCCTGTGCTGTAGTAAAACGACGATATGATCAGCGGTATAATGATGCCGATGAAAAGGGATACGATACCCAGCAGGAGAGCCAGAGAACCCCACATCAACTCCCTGACCGACTGGCGGGCAGTAGCTCCCCGATAAGTTTCCGTCCACAGATAGATGATTGCCACCACCAGCAGGACTAAAGCTACTATGACATTGACCCCGGCCGCCATCGCCGTATAAGTTGAGCCAGCATTGACCGCCAGAACCAGGGCCATGCCGGCATAAAGGCCCCACAGGATAAATAGCAGCGGCACTGCAGCCGCATTCCATATTGGGATGCCGTTAATATAGTTCATGGTAAAACCGCCATAAAGCATCACGCCAAAGGCGGCAATCCCTGCCAGGATTTTAAATACAGTTACGCCTGCGGTTCCCGGCGCCCACCAGGAAAAGGCCAGCTGCACAGCCCCGAACACAATCATAACCAGGGTTAACAGCAATCCCCTGGAAATCCAGGATGTCTGCGGCCGCAAGATCATACGCCATAGCCTGAGCGGTTTTTCAGCATGAGCAATATGCAGGCTGCCTTTTACCACCAGGACGATCAGCCAGGAGATAAACATGCCAGCAAGACTATTAAACAGCATCGATACCAGATAGGCCCCACCACCAAGCACGCCGCTGTATAATGAAAGCCAGATAAAAATTCCGCGGCGTTCAATCCAGGCCGTTTGGGGAGTATATGCTACCATCCAGTTATATAATTTCATGACTTTAACCCCTCACTAAGCAGATACTTCTAATCAATGTAATACACCGAAGGCTCGGTACCCCACTCGGCGTGAAGCTGATGCGCCTTTCTGCCCCTGATCAGCCTGGCTACATTGCTCTGCGGGTCTTCCAGGTCACCGAAATGTCTGGCCTGTACCATACAGGTCAGCACACAGGCAGGGGTGGCCTCACGGTCAACTCCCGGTTTCAAGCCTTTCTGCAGGCCTGCATCAATTCTTTCCTGGCAGAAATTGCACTTGATCACAGTGCCGGGCTGCAGCGGGTATAGCTCCTGTCCCATGCTTTCCAGCTCGGTTAAGCCCTGGCCGGGGAAATATTCCTCCTTATAGCCTGCAAAAAAGGTCCGCTGCTGGTATGGACAGGAGATCACGCAGTACTGGCAGCCGGTGCATTTATCCGCATCGATGGTGACAATGCCGTCGGCCCTGCGTGTCGTAGCGCCGGAGGGGCACACATTTACACAGATGGCCTCCTCGCAATGGTTACAGAGCACTGGATAAACCAGTTTTGTCACCTGCGGATAAGTGCCTGTCTCGCTGACCAGTACCCGGTTCCAAAAGATACCGGGAGGCAGGAAATGTTCCTGCTTGCAGGCTATCATACAGGCATAACAGTGAACACACTTCTTCAGATCAATAACCATTCCCCATCTAGGCATAGCTACTCCTCTTTAATGAACTCAATCCAGAGCCCCTTTACCTCGTCAGGGTCAAGAAAAGCTATTCTGGCCAGATGACCCGGTGTTTCGTGCTTGTATTCACCTACCGTAAAGCCCTTACCCCTCCATTCCTTGACCGTGGCCTCAAAATCATCCACACGAATTGAAAGGTGAAAGACACCCTCACCCCGCTCTTTTAAACATCTGGCGGCAGGGTCAAATCCCTTCCCTCCAGGCTGAATGACTTCCATTTCAATACCCGCAAAGGGGAAAAAAGCCATTTTACTGCCAAATTCGGCAAATTCCATCATCTTGTTCGGTTTGAGGCCGAATTTATTCTGGTACAAATCCATGGCCTCCTCGAAGTTTTCCACCACATGACCAACATGATCCAGCTTTATCGACAACTTGGCACCTCCCATTATGCTATTTCTTGCGGCTAGACAAAGGGGGGCTTGAGGTCAATGCCCAGCACCCCCCTCCCTTTAACCCTCAGCTTTTTCAAATATTTCCGCAGGTTCTGTTTTTCCCCCTCCGTTAGTGCGGACATGATCAGCACCATAGATTTCTCTGTCAGCCTGTCCATTACCATTTCTCGGCCTTTTGGAGTTATACTAACAAAGATCCTGTTCTCAGCCGCATCCCTCATTTTCTTCAACAGCCCTGCCTTTTCCATTCTGGAGATAAGAACGGATACCGAGTTAGGTTCCCTTAACATCCACTTGGAGAGGTCTGTGAGTGTTACACCCCTGCTTCCTTTTGCCCTTGCCAGCAGGAACAATACCCTGGCCTGCGCCAGGGTTACTCTATGCGGCTCAATCTCAAGCTCTGTGGCCCGGTTGATAATATCGGTGGCCTGATCCAGCAGCGCACACAAGTTGATATCGGGATGCTCCAGTTTAGATACAGTTTTACGGCCGATATTGTATGGTGCTTTTTTGCCTGGCATATTTCTTATTATATATGAGATCAACTGTCTTTGTCTAGATCGAATTCTATATGGAATTCCATACTGATAATTATTAAATAATCAGCAGCCTTTATTCCCGGGTACCACCAGTGAATACTGCTGCAGCCTGCCCACAAAACGGCCGGTTACATGACCATCCCGGCAGAACTGTTTTAATATTTAAATAGTGCATAGTATAATCGTTACAAAAGATTCTTCAATAGAACAATATGAGTATCAGAGAGATATTTCGGCCCAAACCCACCATCTCCGAAGGTGATATTGAAAAGGGAATCCGCTGGTGGACAAGAGAAGGCACCGTATCTCTGGGATTCAACAGTATCGTTACCAGTGGATTTTTAGCTGCCTTCGCCCTTGCCCTGGGTGCCAATAATTTTCAGATCGGCATACTGGCGGCCATCCCCTTTCTCTTGCAGATAATCCAGCTACCAGCCATCTGGCTGATAGAAAAACTGAGGAAAAGAAAACTGATCGCAGTAGCTTCCTGGTTCCCAGCACAGCTTATCTGGATCGTGATTGCGCTGATTCCCCTTTTTACCCAGACTCCAGGTAAATTTGCTATATCCGCCCTGCTGTTGCTGGCGACAATCAGGGGATTTCTGTTTGCCATCTGCAATGCTGCCTGGAATGGCTGGATACGTGATTTGATTCCCCAGTCGAGGCTGGGACAACTCTTTTCCAGGCGACTTGCCTTTGCCACAGTGGTCGGCGTGGCATTCAGCCTGGGAGCCGCCTTTTTCGTAGACTACTGGAAGGATTTTGCTGCGGCCGGTAACCAGATCTTCGGCTATACCTATGTACTGCTTTTCGGCGCCATCTTCCTCGGACTCGCAAGCCCGACCTTTATGACGCTTATGCCCGAACCCGTGATGCATTCTCCGCCAGGCATTCAGATTCCCATGTATAAAAGGCTGATTGCTCCAGTGAGGCATATTAACTTCAGGCGGTTAATGCAGTTTCTCTTATTCTGGGGCTTCGCCTCCAACCTAGCCATACCTTTCTTTGCCATCTATATGCTGACCAGGCTGGGACTGCCACTGACCTGGGTTATCGGTTTTAGCATACTGAGCCAAATATTTAACCTTGTATTTTTCCGTATCTGGGGGCCGCTGGTTGACCGTTTCGGCAGCAAAGCAGTGCTCTCCCTGTGTGCATCGCTGTATCTTTTCGTGATCTTTGGCTGGATATTCACCACCATGCCGGAACGATACTTTCTCACGATACCACTGCTGATCGCCCTGCATATCTTCGCCGGAATTGCCAATGCAGGAGTAACCCTCACCGTTGGAACCATAGGGCTGAAACTGGCGCCCACAGGGGAGGCCACATCCTACCTGGCCGGCGCCTCCATAGCCACCAATCTCGGTGCGGGGCTGGGACCGCTGGCCGGCGGTATTATGGCAGACTTCTTCAGCGGCAGGCAGATAAACATGACATTGTCCTGGATAGGTCCAGGTGGTAACTTCCAGATACCAACATTAAGCATTATCGGCTTGGACTTTCTGTTTCTCATAGCATTTGTCATCGGATTAATAACCCTGGGTACACTGGCTAACCTTCATGAAAGAGGGGAGGCCAGCCGTGAAGTTTTGCTCGAATCACTGATGAACCCCATGCGCGAGTTCTCGCGTCCGCTCAGTTCAGTGCCGGGCTATAACCTGATAAGCAACTTCCCCTTCAGCTATATAAAAAGAATCCCAGTTCCAGGACTGGATGTAGCTCTGGGTGTAACCGCCTATCAAATCGCGGAGGCAGCCCGTCTGGCAACGTCAGCAACATTGTATGGACAGGAAGTAACCAAAAAACTGGCACAATCGCTGGTAAGGAGTTTAAGCGGCATCTGGAATACACATGAGCCTCAATTGCAGGAATTCGGCCTCGAGATTGCCCGGGAAGTAGCCCGTGGTGCCATGCATGCTGTTAGTGAGAGAAAAATAGCTGATGAAAACCTGGCCGTGGAAATAGCCAAAGGAGTTATCGAAGCCTCACGCCAATTCGGCATAGACAGCAAAAGCTCAATAATGGGGGCCAGCCAGGGTATCATCCAGGGTGCAGCGGAGACAAATTCCGATCTCAATAAGGCAACAGTGCTCACAATAGTAGCTTCAAGGCAAATAGCAGTAGAATCGAAAATATCGCAGAGGCTGGCGGTGGATTGGGCTATTCAGGGAGCCCTGCAGGCTGCAGAAGTAATCAGCCCGTCAGCCCTGGCTAAGGTCAGGGAATTCGAAAACAGGGGGGATAAACACTTGTACGA
>CAZTHJ010000023.1:0-1259 GCA_964613565.1 uncultured Dehalococcoidales bacterium
AGTGGCGCTCATTACAGGGGGAGGTACCGGCATTGGGGCTGCCATTGCGCAGCGCTTTGTGGCCGAAGGCGCCAAAATCTGCATAACAGGACGCCGCAGAGAGCTGCTGGAGGGGGTGGCCAAAGCATTACCTGCCGGAATGGTTATAACATGTGCCGGGGATGTGGCCAATCATGACGATGTCAGGCACATGGTTAATGCGGCGGTTAAGTTTGGCGGGAGACTGGACGTGCTGGTAAACAATGCCGGCATGGACCCTGCAGGAACGGTTGTTGATCTGGATGTGGAGACCTGGCGCAGGGTGCTGGAGGTCAATATGACAGGGCCCTTCCTGCTCATGAAGGAGGCCATACCGCATATGATAGAGGGCGGAGGTGGCTCCATTATCAATATCTCCTCGCTGGCCGGCATACGTTGTATCCCTGCCATGCCAGCCTATTGCTCTACAAAAGCAGGACTGATCCACCTCACCAAGCAGGTTGCGTTGGACTATGGGCCTCAAAAAATCCGCTGCAATGTGATATGCCCGGGCGCGATACGGACAGAGATGCTGGAAAACTCCATAGGAGGTCACCTTTCCAAAACACTTAAAACAAATCTGGAAGGCGCCATGGAGTTTTTTACTCAGTATTCGCCTCTGCGCCGGGCAGCCATGCCGGATGAAATAACGGGGATTTGCCTGTACCTGGCCAGCGATGATTCCTCTTTTATGACGGGAGCCGAGCTGGTGATAGATGGCGGTACGGCCATAGTGGATGCCAACGGTGCCGCCATCAGCAGCGCGGGCATGAAATGGGGTGGCAAGTAGATTAACTCTCTGCCAGTTCCACGATGGTAATCCCTTTGCCGCCCTCGAAGCGGTCGCCCGGCCGAAATCTTTTTACCAGGCTGTTTCTTTTAAGCTCGCGGTGCACGGCCTGGCGCAATATGCCGGAGCCGTGCCCGTGATTGATACAGAGGGTCTTGAAATTTGAGGAGAAGGCTTTATAGATAAAATCGTCCAGCTTGGGCAGCGCCTCCTCCACGATCAAGCCGTGCAGGTCCAGCTCCATATCCACTATTTTCATTTTGCCCTCTGCAGGCTGATGTTGAGGATTTTTTTAGTGGCCGGGGTAATTTTACAGGGGTCAGCAATTCTCCAGCCGGCTACCCAGATGATGCTCTCCCCCGCGCAGACCAGCGGAATGCTGTCACGCCAGGCTGCGGGTATTCTGGCATCGGACATGAAATGCTGCAGTTTTTTCGGCTCCTGCATGCCC
>CAZTHJ010000023.1:1285-12513 GCA_964613565.1 uncultured Dehalococcoidales bacterium
AAGATGTCGCCCCTGCTGCGCGTACGTAGCCTCAAATCCATGCCAGTTTTTTCCAGGTCGAAGTGGGCCACAAAGCCGACCTCAAAATTCTGCGGCTGCTTGCCCAGTATCTCAGTTCTGATATGCCAGCCGGGCAGCCTGGTTGTTCCCGGTATCTTGATGCTGTACTCATCTTTGAGGGATGGGAACGGGCAAATATCTGTATCCTCCAGCCGCAGCAGCAAATGATCATGCCCCCTGTGCAGGCGCAGGCCATGCGGCAGGTGCAGTGACTTGCCGGACGGTTTGCTCAGGAACTTAAGCATCTCTTCCACATGTTCGGCCTCCAGGTCACGCGTATCGCCGCAGAGGTATTTGACCGACCAGCGCAATAGCTGCCGCTGCAGCACACCCGGCAGATGCCCCAGCATTTTGCTGTCCAGGGAGAGCGTGCCCTCATACTCCTCGATGATATCGCCCCAGATCTGAGAGGACTGTTCCTCGATATAGGACATGTGCTCATCGGCTATGGCCCCCAGCCTGAGCAGGGCTTCTTCAACGCGGGGATTATAGGTTTTAAGCGCGGGGATAAGTTCATGGCGTATGCGGTTGCGCCTGAAGGTGGTGCAGAGATTGGAACTGTCCTGGCGTGGCCTGAGTTTATACTCTTTGCAATATGCCTCGATCTCTGTGCGGCTGACCTCCAGCAGAGGCCTCATGACATTTAGTGCCTGTCTTTCCTCTCCGATGCGCAGCACCGTACGCGGCTGCAGTCCGCGCAGGCCGCCAATGCCTGTGCCGCGCAGGATATGCAGCAGCAACGTTTCTATATTATCGTCGCGGCTGTGAGCCACAGTCACGCAGCCGGCTTCTTCGCGGCCTACAACCTCGGCAAAAAAAGCGTAGCGCAGCTCGCGGGCGGCCTCCTCGAGCGATAGTTTTTTCTGTATACGGTAGGTGCTGACGTCCTTGGACTCTATGACAGCTTTGATTTTGAGCTTTCTGGCCAGCCTGGCGACATATTGTGCCTCGCTGGTCGATTCGTCACCGCGCAGCCCGTGATCCAGGTGAGCCAGGCAGAGCACAATGCCCAGCTGTGTCCTGATGCTGTTGAGCAGGTGCAGCAGGCATACGGAATCAGCCCCGCCGGAAACGGCCACTACCACCTTCTCCCCGGGGTAGAAAAGCTGGTGTGCACGGATGTAGGAGAGTACCTTCTCCTGTAGTTTCTGGCCTGTCCCGACCAATATTTTGCCCCCTATTCCAGATTATCCAGATGACAGGTATGGTTAAACAGGCTGAGCACAGCCCCGTTGTGATTAAAGTCCAGAATGCTGACGCTGGCGGGCCTGACGCGCAGCAGCTTTACGCCGCTGACCGGCATCTCCAGGGCAGCACAGATGATGCATAGCGTGACAAAATAGTGGCTCACGATTACGGCTGAGCTGTGATCTTTTTGCACGATCCTCTGCGTGACAGCCCAGGCACGGTTGTAAAGATCGGTCAGGCTTTCCCCGCCGGGCAGCTTAAGGCTGCCGTCTCCCTTATCAAATCCGATCACGTAGGAGCTGAAGTCATGTGTCAGTGTTTCCAGGTCAATGCCTTCCAGCTCTCCCACATCGATCTCGCGCAGGTTCCTTTCCTCCTGTACCTGAAGGTTGTGGTAGAAGGCAATGGCTCTGGCTGTGGCCAGCGCCCTTTTCAGCGGGCTGGCATATACCGCATCAATATACCTGTCCCTGAAATACTGTGCCACGCTTTTAGCCTGCTTTTTACCGTTATCGTTGAGCAGGGTATCGCTGGCGCCGCCCTGTATGCGGCGTACCTGGTTCCACTCGGTTTCGCCATGCCTGACCAGATAAAGCCTGATTTTAGTCCTCCATCCCAGATTATTAACTAAAACAGCAATGCACTTCGTTCAATGGCCAGCGGCTGACCTGTAAAACCAATCGCCAGTGCCACCTGCTCCGGCCGGCCGGAGCCCCCGGCGTCACAGCGCAGCCGCATGCCCAGCTTATAGATATTGCCCTGACGGGAAAGTATACGGATGTCATCGACGAGCTTTCTCAGGTCGTAGCGGCGCTGCTCCTTTTCACGGGCATGTGTCCATGGTAAGGTTTCGGCGGAGAGCAATTTCTGGATGCTGCCGGTTACGGAGTCGCTGCTTTCAGGGGACTCGACCTCGACGGTGTATTGGGCAAAGCGAACCTGTGACTGCAGAGACGGGTTGTCTGGCGATACCAGTTTTGCCTCCAGTATTTGCAATCCCACGGGAAGCTGCTTGGCTGTTTCCTGGACAAAGGCTGCGGGATTCACCCAGCGCTCCAGCCAGACGTCCATAAGCTCCTCTCTGCCCGTAACTCCTACCTGTAAGGGGGCAGCCAGGGAGAGACGTGGGTGTGGGGTATAACCCTCGGAATAGGCGATCTCAAATCCGGCGCGGCGCAACGCCCTTTCCCAGGAACGCATGAGGTCCAGGTGAGAGAGAAATTTGAGGGATTCTCCGCGGCTGAACTTAACTCTTAGCCGCTGCATCTGCTTCCCTCGTCACCAGGATGCGCTCTATCTTATTGCCCTCCATCTCCAGGATAGCCAGCTTTAAATCCTTGTACCTGAGATGTTCTCCCTGCCGCGGGATGCGTCCCAGGTGACTCAGCACGAAGCCCGCTACAGTCTCATATTGGCCCTCGGGCAGTCCCAGGTTGAGCTCCTCATTGGCCTCGTCAATGCGCAGGGCTCCATCGAGCTGATAGGTATTGGCATCGATGGTGACGATATCCTCTTCCCTATCTTCAAGCTCATCCCCGATCTCACCGACGATCTCCTCGATTAACTGGTCAATGGTTACAATACCGGCAATGCCGCCAAACTCATCCACGATCAAGGCCACGCGGCTGCTGGTCTTTTTCATCTCGGCCAGCAGTGAGCCCATGGGTTTGCTCTCCGGCACAAAATAGGGCGGCCGCACCAGATCATCCAGCACCGAGTCCATTTGCAGTTCATTGTCTGCCTGTGCCTTGAGGACATCCTTGATGAAGAGGATTCCGATGACATGGTCAGTGGTGCCCTCGAAAACAGGGAAACGGGAGTGTATGGAGTCCCTATAGATATCGAGGAACTGGGCCAGAGTAGTGCCTTTCTGTACCCAGGCGATCTCCGTCCGGGGTGTCATGGTTTCACTCACAGGGCGGTCTGTAAAATCAAATATCTTGTGCAGCATTTCCGCTTCAGCCTCTTCCACCACTCCTTCCTCTGCACCGATATGGATGGCGGTATGGAATTCCTCTTCGCTGAGGGTAGGCTTTGCTTCACCCTCTTTATCCTCGGGCCCTGTAAACCTGAGGCCTATGCGGTTGAGGATGAAGACGAATGGATAAAGCATGGTGGCGATAATCTCTATGGGCACGGCATACAGCAGCGCCAGTTTTTCGCCGTAGCGGGATCCCAGGCTCTTGGGTATAAATTCGGCCAGCACCAGTGTTACTATGGTGATCACAATCGTGGCGATGGCGGTGCCCAGATTCTCGCCCCACAGGTTAATGGCAATCAGTGTACCTAAAGTGGCAACTGCAGTTTCAAAAAAGTTGATGCCCAGCAGCACGGTAGCGAGGAATTTGCTGGGCTGTTCTACTATTTTGGCTACTGTTTTAGCCCTGGGATGGTTGCTATGCACCAGGTGCTGGAGCCGCAGTTTCTGCATGCCAATAAAGGCAGTTTCCGCACTGCAGAAAAAGCCGGCTGCAGCCAGGCAGAATATGAACAGAATGACATAGATCAGATTAATATTTTGCATACACTGCCCTTGTGCATAAGCAGATAGGGCTTGCTGTCATATTAGCATCAGATGCTGCCAGTGTCAAAAATTATTACATCCTCAGGGCATCTTTTTCTTCGTGGGAAAGAGTGGCTTTGAATTCGTTCAATTTACCCCGACCTGCATCCGTTACGAAAATCTTACCATTCCGCACCTGGATATAGTCCATAAGCTCGAGCTCCTCCAGCAGCAGCATTTCCTCATTGAGTGCAGGATAGATATCATTGATTTCCTCTGCGGTGAACTCCTGCATGATCATATTCAGGTTTGGATTCATCCCTGCGGCTTTCTGGCGCAAACCAGTAGGGGTAATAAAATTCATGCGGTACATACCTGGGACCGGCTACCCACAGTTTGTCCACAGTGTTCACCAGCAGCGGCCAGACTGCCGGGCAGAGGCGGCCGATATACTTTTCACCATCGAAAACAACCTCATCACCTATATGGTGCTGAAAATGGCAGGGATACTTTTTCTCGTCGCCAAGGAAATTTACCAGCGTGGCTTTGATTTTAAACATAGCCCTCTTTTTATCATGATAGCCTAAGATATTCTACCAGAAAAAGGGGCCTTTTTACGTTCTACAATGTAAAATTTGCTTTATATCAGTTAGCTGGCTATGGCCGTCTGGACTGGCTGGCATATTAAATTATCATACCGCCGTCCTGAACAATGGTCTGCCCTGTGACCATACTGGAGGCATCCGACGCCAGCCAGATAGCCACACCTTTGATATCCCTGGGCAGGCCTACCCTGCCCAGGGGAGTTAGTTTGATATGCATGTCGATAACCTGCCTGGTTGCTTCCGAGCCATCGGCAAAGATATCGGTAAGGTGCATGCCCGGGGCGATGGCATTGACCCTGATGTTGTACCTGCCGTATTCTACGGCTGCCTGCTGTGTGAGGGCAATCGCCCCGGCCTTGGCGGAGGCGTAGGCTGAGATATTGGTTACTCCTTTGCCTTCTCCCCCGGCCCTGATGCCTGCGATAGATACCGTGGTGATGAAACTTCCGCCTTTCTGTTTGACCATATGGGGGAAAGCTGACCGCATGAGCAGGAATACCCCTCTAAGGTTGAGTGCCATGATATCGTCCCATTGCTCCAGCGGCATCTCATGAATCATGTAGGGGGCCATCTTATCACTGGCATTGGCAAAGACAATGTCCAGCCTGCCCATTTCCCTGACAGTTCTTTCTACCATACTCTCAATTTCGTCCTGCCTGGAAACATCCGCTTTTATTGCCAGCCTTCGATGTCCATACTGCTTGATGTTTTCCAGGGTTTCCTGCAGTCTTTTTTCCGTACGCCCAACACAGACTACATCGGCGCCAAATTCGGCCATGGCTTCGCAGTAGGCCCGGCCCAGGCCTGAGCCGCCGCCAGTAACCATGGCCACTTTGCCGGTGAGGTCAAAAATACTGCTTTTCATGCTGTACTCCTTAAATATATTCGCAATAAGATTTTTTCGGGGAGCAACCAGGTTTTGCTATTAAGCGGATATCGTAAAAGTCTATTTGCTTGAAAAGTAAGACATAGCTGACCATATTTTTATAAACGCAATCAATATCAAATTTGCCTGAAGAATCAGGAGAAAAACCCTATTACTGAAGGTCTTGACAGAACATCTGGACTGTTATAACATAATTCAGAATTGACTTCAAATGTGAAGTTATATATGTAATTGTTAAGGTCAGCGTCCAGCAAAATCGTTATCAAAGTATTAGCAATTTAGTGAGAACCCTACAAGTGGCAGGAGTCAGGCCTAGAATCATCAGAGGCGGGTGTAATCGTTCATGCTGCCCCTGGAGATCAAGGCGGTATTGAGCGTAGTATAAGTCAGGATATAGTTCTAATTAAGGAGGGAATAGATGATCCAGAAATCGGGAATGTTAAAAGGGGGTTTATGGAAGGCGTTTTCGTTATGCCTCATAGTTGTCATGGTGGTAAGCCTGGCCTTTAGCGGCTGTGCCGCCGCCCCCACATCGGGACCTGTAAAGATTAAGTTTTCCACACCCTACATGGAGATGGAGCCGCCGGCCATGTATGGCCTGCATGTCATGGACCTGGTGGAGAAGAAAATGGGTGACAGGGTGAAGATAGAGCGCTTCACCGCCGGCACCATGGGTAATGTGCTGGAGCACCTGGGCCTGGTTAAGTCCGGCGCGGTGGACGTCATTACACTGCATGTTGACCAGTACCCTCAGGAGCTGCCCCTTCACCGCATACTGAACATGGAACAGCAGGTCGACCGTGTGACGTGCTACAACAATATAGTGAAAATTACACAGGAAATTTCCCAGACCAAGTCCATACTGGATGCTGAGGCGAAAAAGAACGGTATCGTTATGCTGGAATGGGTACAGATGGGGCCTACTGGAATTATGACCAAGGAGAAGGCTTCATCGCTGAACTGGCTCAAAGGCAAAAAAATTAATGTGATCGCAGGCTGGCAGCGCAATGTTTTTGAAGAGTTGGGCTATATTCCCGCCAACGTGGCGATTCCTGAACTCTATGAGGGTATGCTGAGGGGCGTAATTGACGCCATCTGGATGGCGACCGCTGCTGCCATTCCCCTGAAATGGTTTGAGGTTGCCAAGTCCAACCTGGTTATCGGAGAGATGACCGTCTGCTCGCAGCCTCTGGCTTTTAACCAGAAGAGCTGGGATAAGCTGCCCAAGGATGTGCAGCAGGCATTTAAAGACGCTTCCAAGGAAACAGCTTTATGGTCTAATGAGAATGACAAAGCCATGATTGACGGTACCTATGGCCTGTTTAAGGAAAAGGGCGTGGATATCGTGAATTTGCCGCAATCAGAAGTGGACCTTTTCTATGGTACTCTGGCCAAGCATTCCATTGCAGAGTCGCTCAAGGGCGCGGAAGCTGCCGGAGTCAAGGATAAGGCTGAAACCATACTTAAATACTGGGAACCTTTGATTGGACTCAAATAAAGCATTTACTGCGGTTAAATACATAATTGATTAAAGGATGGGAGGGGCAAAATTCCTTGCCTCTCCCATGTTGCTCTGAGAAAAAAGCGAGGTCCCGTTTTGGAACGTATCCTGGGAATTGTAACTAAAATATGCAGGTGGCTGGTGTATATCGCTGCCGGCTGCCTGGCTATCGGCATGATACTTAATACAGTGGATGTGGTTGCTGCCAAATGGCTAGGCTGGTCAATTCCCGGCGCCCTGGACATTACCGAGGAGCTCATGGTTTATATAACCATTCTTCCCATTGCCTATTTAGCGCTGGAAAGAGACCATATCAGAATCACCATCGTACAGGAACGTGCATCCTCTGGAGTGCGCAAGGCACTGAAGATACTAAGTTATACCATAGGCGTGCTGGTAATGGGCTTCATGACCTGGCGGGTGTTCACCCGTTTTGTCTATGCCGTCGAGGCCATGGAACTTAAAAAAGGCATCGATTTGCCCATTTGGCCGGCCAACCTGGCTGTGGTGCTGGGATTTGCCTTCCTGGCCTTTGTGTATATCCTGCTGCTGATTAAAACCGCAAAAAGCGATACCAGGGGATGAAGTTGCCTGTCCCATTTATTAATTTAAAGTTGAAGGATTAGAGGGGGAAATGGAATTTGGCTCATGGGTAGCCCTGCTGGTATTTATCGGCATGCTCGTGCTGGTGTTTCTGGGAGTGCCGATTTTTATTGCTGTAGCAGGGGCGGCACTGGTAGGTTCCCTGATCGTTGGCGGGGCCAGCTTTACCCTGCAGCAGTTTGCCGCGCTGCCCTATTTTACCACCTCAACTTTTACCTTTGCGGTCGTGCCCCTGTTTATTCTCATGTCTGTTCTTGCTGCAGACGTCGGCATAGCCGATGCTGCCTACGAAGCTGCTTCCAAATGGTTCGGCAGGCTGCGCGGAGGCATGCTGATTGGCACTGTGGTGGCATCGGCCATCTTCGGAGCTGCCTGCGGCCAGTTCCTGGCTGCAGCGGCAGTTTTTGCCAAAACCGCTCTGCCCCAGTTGAATAAGTACAACTATGACAGGTCGCTAAGCATGGGCTGCATTGCCACCTCCGGGACATTGTCGGTGCTCATCCCTCCCAGCGTTCCCATTATCATATTCTGCATCCTGCTGGATGTTTCCATAGGCAGGGCCCTTGTTGCCGGCATCATACCCGGTCTTATTCTGACCGTTATGCTGAGCCTGGTTATCATAATTATCGGCAGGCTGAGGCCGGAAACCATGCCCTCCGCCAATATACAGGTAAGCTGGAAGGAAAGGTTTAAATCGATAACACTGGTGGGGCCTGTGCTGTTCATTATCGCGCTCGTAATCGGCGGCATGTACCTGGGCGTGTTTGCGCCGACGGTGGGCGGCGCCATCGGTTCCATGGGTGTTCTGCTGATTGCAGCTATTCGCCGGGTCAAGCTGTCGGTCATTGCCCACAGCTTCTATGAAACAGTTCTGATCAATGCACAGATATTTCCTCTGCTCATCGGCGGTTTCCTATTTGCCAGATTCATTCTGCTCAGTGGATTATCCGGAGATATTATGCAGCTGATTGGCCAGTCTAATTTACATCCTTTAGTACTGATGCTGATCGTGATTATCTTCTATCTCTTTATCGGCTGTGTGCTGGAGTTCCTTTCCATTGCTGTGATTACACTGCCGCTGGTTTTCCCGGTATTGACTGCAGCTGGCTTTGATCCCATCGCTACACTGATCATCATCATTATGCTCTCACAAATAGCCACGATTACGCCGCCGCTCGGCATGGCTGCCTTTGCCGTTGCCTCCATAGCCGGCGTAAAGTCTGAAGAGGTCTTCCGCGGCATTATACCTTTCTTCATTGTATGCCTGCTATTGACTGTTATGATCGTGTTGTACCCGCAGATAGCCACCTGGCTACCCAACCTGTTTTACGGGTAAACCATGTCACAGTGGAAACCATAAGAAAAAGTATATACTCTATGGCGTGTCTGAAAATTTGGCCTGGTGAATGAGCATGCAGTTGCAGCGTCTTTAGACGCGTCCACTTTCCCCTTTCATAATGGTGGGGAGCAAAGCTACGTGGCCATCTCATCCTGACGTATGAGATCACCGCGTTGCATAAGTTATGACGGTTAAAAAAAGCTCGTGATGAAGGAATATAGGAAAGTGATCCTACAGACCTGGAGGTCTGTCCCTACTCCCGAAGCTATAGCGCTAGCCCCTTTTCTGATAATCAGGGCACCAAACGGCGTGTGGCCGTTCAGCCCTGTGGCAGGCACTGCGCCAGTCATACTTGCATGAATTGCAGAGGATCTTTTCTGCGCCAAGCATCTTGCGCAGCTTAAGCTTGAGCTCTTCCCACTCGCTGGGTTTGATTTTGCGATTGTAAGACATGCCTAAAGTATAACAAATGTTTTGAAGAGCAAAAATTCATCTGCTATAATGCTCAAATATCTGAATTTATTCTGCATAAAAACAAAAGGGGGATAGCATGGTTCTCAATTACAGCAAGGAAGGCAAAATTGCCACTTTAACGCTTAACCGGCCGGAAGCTCTGAACGCGCTCAACATGGAACTTATCAGTGAGATCAGCAAGGCGTTAATTGATTTCATGCGTGATGATAGTCTATGGGTGGGCATTATCACGGGCGCCGGTGAAAAGGCATTCTGCGCCGGCGCCGATATCAAGGAAGCATTGCCCAAGCTCAAGGAATTTAGAAATATGCCCTGGGCAGAGCCTCCTCTTTTCCGCGGCCTCAAACTATGGAAGCCGCTGGTAGCGGCCGTCAACGGGCATGCCCTGGGTGGTGGTCTGGAGGTGGCTTTGCTCTGTGATGTCAGAATCGCCTCCGAGAATGCCACCTTCGGCGTTCCCGAGGTGACACTGGGTCTAATACCGGCCTGGGGGGCTACGCAGCGTTTGCCAAGAGCCATACCCACGGCGCTGGCGGCGGAGATGCTGATGACTGGCAGACTGATCAATGCCCAGGAAGCCTACCGCATCGGGCTGGTGAATAAACTCGTACCGCAGGCGGAGCTGATGAACACTGCCAGGCAGATGGCAGATATGCTGTGCAAGCCCAGCCCGCTGGCAGTCAGGGCAGTCAAGAAAGCCATGTATGACGGACTCAATCTTTCACTGCCTCAGGGCATGGAAGTCGAAAAGGAAATGACGGACTATATCGTCAGCACCGAGGATTTTGCCGAGGGCACCACTGCCTTTATCGAAAAGCGCAAACCGCAGTGGAAGGTAAAATAAACAGCTTTCTGAAGCTATGATGGAAGTCAGGACGGTCGGGGTTGTGGGATGCGGCCTGATGGGCAGCGCGATAGCAGAAGTTTCGCTGAGGGCCGGCTATCATGTGATGGTTGCTGAAATAGACAGCGTGCTGCTGGAAAAGGGTCTGGCAGGGGTCAGGAAGTCCTTTGACCGGGATGTGGGCAGGGGCAAACTTTCAGAGGACGAAGCAAGGGCAATTCTTGACAGGCTTTCAAGCACGACAGACCTGGAGGATTTTCAAGGCTGCGACCTGGTCATAGAAGCTGCTCCCGAAAAAATCAATATCAAAAAACATATCTTTGCGGAGCTCCACCGCTACTGTCCCCGCCACACTATTTTGGCTACAAATACCTCCTGCCTTTCTGTCGGTGAAATTGCCGCCACCACCGATAGGCCAGACAGGGTATTGGGCATACACTTTTTCAATCCTGTACAGCTGATGCGGCTGGTGGAGCTTGTCAGGACCGGGAGCACCTCGGAAGAAACACTGGAAGCGGCCAGGGCTTATGTAGAGAAGCTGGGCAAGACCGCAGTTATTTCGCCGGATACGCCGGGTTTTATCGTCAACCGGCTGCTGACGCCTTTTCTGCTGGAGGCCATGCGCCTGCTTCAGAGCGGCGAGGTGACAAAAGAGGACCTGGACAGGGCTGTGCGGCTGGGTCTCAACCATCCTATGGGACCGCTGGCGCTGGGCGATTATATCGGACTGGATACCTGTCTGAGTATCTGCGAAGCAATGTATGCACAATTTAAAGAGGAGCGCTTTAAACCGCCTGAAATGCTGAGCAAGATGGTGGATGCTGGCGAAACGGGAAGAAAGTCGGGCCGGGGATTTTATGAATACCCCGCTGCATAATGCTATCCATCCTGTAATAGTAGAAGAGTAATCAAATGCAGCCCGTATCGATTTTCGCCGCCATTAAACTGAAATAAGATCATGTGCTATACTAAAAATGTGTCAGCTCAGGTTCGAATATAAAGGATAAAATACTATTTACTATTATGAAACGTATTTACCTGGATTATGCCGCCACCACCCCGGTTGACCCCCAGGTGGTCAAGGCTATGCTGCCGTACTATACAGAGATGTACGGCAATCCTTCCAGCGTGCACGCCTGCGGGCAGGAGGTCAGGGAGGGCATCGAGGAAGCCCGTGGTAGAATTGCCGGCATGCTTGGAGCGCATCCCGATGAGATCGTTTTTA
>CAZTHJ010000023.1:12536-12871 GCA_964613565.1 uncultured Dehalococcoidales bacterium
CTGCGCTCAAGGGTGTGGCAGCTGCTTTAAAGCACAAGGGCAATCATATTATCAGCAATACCCTGGAGCATCACAGCGTTTCGGAGACCTGCAAATACCTGGAGGAAAGTGGCCTTAAGGTTACCTATCTGCCTGTGGATAAGTATGGCAGGGTTGATCCTGATGATGTTAGAAAGGCAATTTCCTCCCAGACCATTCTCATTTCCATCATGCATGCCAATAACGAAGTGGGAACGATTCAACCCATTGACGAAATTGCCCGTATAGCAAAGCAGGCTGGTGTCTACATGCATACAGACGCGGTACAGACGGCCGGGCATATTCCCATAGATGTA
>CAZTHJ010000024.1:0-4981 GCA_964613565.1 uncultured Dehalococcoidales bacterium
GCTGAGATCATGCAAAACACCCAGTATATTGACCTGCTTGAAAATCCAAAGGTGCCGTTTGCAGAAAAGCTGGCCCCGGTAAAAATATTGCTGGGTCATACAGAACCGGAGGTGCTGAATTTTGCCTCGCTGCTCATTATAAAAAATAAATTCAAATATGCGGCACAAATAGCAGAGCATTACAGGCAACTGCTGGATGAATATCAGGGGATCAAGAGATCAACCGTTACAACTTCCATCCCTCTGGATAAGAATGAGCAGAATAATTTAA
Organism: uncultured Dehalococcoidales bacterium; assembly: GCA_964613565.1. Taxonomy (GTDB): domain Bacteria; phylum Chloroflexota; class Dehalococcoidia; order GIF9; family UBA5629; genus CAZTHJ01. The sequence continues at coordinate 272 of CAZTHJ010000024.1, forward strand.
CTCAAAATCTGGAGAGAATAATCGGTAATAAGTTAAAATCCGACTTTGAGATAAATCCTGACATACTGGGTGGATTTATCGCCAGAATAGACGGCACACTTATAGATGCAAGCATTAAAAATAGTTTAATCCAGCTAAAACATAATATCAGCAAAAAGTTATAAGGAAATACCCGCAGGGGGTGATTTAATTGACAACATCAGGTAGAGATATTGTATCTGTAATCAAGGAGCAAATTCAGCATTTTGATACTTCCATAACCATGGTAGATGTAGGCACCGTAGTGGAAGTAGGAGACGGCGTTGCCAGGATACATGGCTTGCGCCGTGCCAAATACAATGAGCTTTTGGAATTCCCCAATGGCATCGCCGGCCTGGCCCTTAACCTTGAAGAGGATAATGTGGCTGCTGTCATCCTGGGCGACTACAGCCACATTAAGGAAGGTGATGAGGTCCGCTGTACAGGCAAGGTAGTTGAGATACCTGTTGGAGAAGAATTGATCGGAAGGGTAATCAACGCTCTGGGCGAGCCGCTGGATGATGCAGGTCCGCTGCAGGCAAAGAAAACCCGCCCCGTCGAGCGTGTAGCTCCCAACGTGGTGATGCGAGAGCCGGTAAAAACATCCATTCATACAGGCATAAAAATCATTGACAGCCTTGTTCCCATCGGCCGTGGGCAGCGTGAGCTGATCATCGGCGACCGCTCCATCGGCAAATCCGCCATCGCCTTAGACACTATTATCAGCCAGAAAGGCAGTAATGTAATTTGTATTTATGTCGCCATAGGGCAAAAGACATCAAAAGTCGCCCAGGTGATTGATACTTTTAAGAAATACGGGGCTATGGAGCATACTATCGTGATTGTAGCCGGCGCTTCGGACCCAGCCTCCCTGCAATATCTTGTGCCCTATGCGGGATGCGCCATCGGCGAGGAGTTTATGGAACAGGGCAAGGATGCCCTCATTATCTACGATGACCTGACCAAGCATGCCTGGGCCTATCGCCAGCTATCCCTCATACTGAGAAGGCCGCCTGGCAGAGAAGCCTACCCCGGAGATGTTTTCTACCTTCACAGCAGATTGCTGGAACGGGCAGCCAAATTATCCAAGGAGCTGGGAGGAGGCTCACTGACAGCCCTGCCCATTATCGAAATACAGGCCGGCGATCTATCTGCTTATATTCCCACCAATGTTATTTCCATTACCGACGGGCAGATCTACCTTGAGACCGACCTGTTTAACGGCGGCATAAGGCCCGCCCTGAATGCCGGCTTATCTGTATCCAGGGTAGGCGGCAACGCGCAGACCCGGGCCATGAGACAGGTTGCAGGAAAGCTCAGGCTGGATATGGCTCAATACCGCGAGCTTGCCGCCTTTGCACAGTTCGGCACATCGGACCTGGATAAGACCACCAGAAGCCAGTTAGACCGCGGCCAGCGCCTCACGGAAATACTTAAGCAGAAGCAATATACGCCGATGAGCTTAAGCCAGGAAGTCAGCATTCTCTACGCGGTAACCAATGGATACCTTGATGATATTGCCATTAACCATATCTCCGCTTTTGAGGATAGTTTTCACAAGTTTATGGCCAGTTCTCATACTGAAATAGGTCAGGAGATCGAAAAGGACAAAGAAATCAAGCCGGAAACCGAAGAGAAATTAAAGTCGGCCATTGGGGATTTCAAAAAGACATTTTCCATTTAAGAGTTAGATTATGATCAGCCCAAGAATACTTAGACGGCGCATACGCAGCGTGCAAAGCACTGCCAAGATAACCAAGGCAATGGAAATGATTGCCACGGCAAAAATGAAGCGCAGCCAGGATCAGGCCATTGCCGGCAGGCCCTATGATGCCAAAATAACCCAGCTGATATCAGACCTTGCCATGGAATCTGATGTCAGCGACAGCCTGCATCCACTGCTGCAGCGCAGGGAAATTATAAGGAAAATCGCTATCGTGCATATCACCTCAAACCGGGGACTGTGCGGAGGCCTGAATGCAAATATTAACCGCTTATGTGCCGGTTTTATTATGGAACAGAAAGTTCCGGTTTCACTGGTCACAGTAGGCAAAAAAGGCACAAATTTTATGTTCCGCGCACAGCGTGAGATCAGGGCAGAGTTTAATGATATCAGTGACAGACCAGGCCTGTTGGAGACATCCCCGATATCGCATATCATCATCGATGATTATACGCGCGGCCTGATAGATCTGGTGTATATTTCCTATACACGTTTCATCAATACTTTTGCGCAAAAAGCGGAGATTGAGCTGCTGCTGCCAGTCAGCCCGGCTGTTGCAACAGGAGCGGAGACCAAAGAGTTTATCTACGAGCCGGATCCCAGGGCAGTTTTAGACGGGCTGCTGCCGCGCTATATAGAAATGAAGGTATATCATGCTATTCTGGAAGCTACTGCCAGCGATCATTCCGCCCGTATGGTCGCCATGCGCAGTGCTACAGATAATGCCAATGAACTGATACAGTATTTGACCCTGATGCTAAATAAAGCCAGACAGGAAATGATTACAACAGAACTCCTTGACATTACTGGAGGCGTTGAAGTCCTGCAATAACGGAGGATAAATATGGCCAAAGGCAAAGTAACCCAGATAATCGGCACGGTAGTCGATATTGAATTCCCACAGGAAGAGCTACCCGCTATCTATAATGCCATTAAAATCAACCAGGATGGACAAAGCATGATTCTGGAGGTACAGCAGCATATAGGAAATAACTACGTGCGCTGTCTGGCTCTTACCCCCACGGACGGCCTGCAGCGCGGCACGGAAGCGATCGATACCGGAGCAGCCGTCACCATCCCCGTAGGCAGGGCTACCCTGGGCAGGCTTTTTAACGTATTTGGTGAACCGCTGGATAATCTGGGCGAGGTAAAGGCAGACCATTTCCTCCCCATACACAGGCCACCTCCTCCTCTGGATGAACAGGAAACCTCTATACAGATACTGGAAACAGGACTCAAGGTAATTGATTTAATCACACCGTTTACCAAAGGCGGCAAAATCGGCGCATACGGCGGCGCCGGAGTAGGTAAAACGGTGATCATCCAGGAACTAATTCACAATATCGCCACTGAGCACGGAGGCTTCTCCGTATTTGCCGGTGTAGGAGAAAGATCCAGAGAGGGGAATGACCTCTGGCTGGAAATGAAATCCTCAGGCGTCCTGGAAAAGACCATGCTCGTATTCGGCCAGATGAATGAGCCGCCCGGTGTCAGGGCGCGCATAGGTTTGACTGGCGTAACCATGGCCGAACACTTCAGGGAAGCCGAAGGTCAGGATGTCTTACTCTTCATTGACAATATCTACCGTTATATCCTGGCCAACATGGAGGTTTCAGCCCTGCTGGGGCGCATGCCTTCTGCCGTGGGCTATCAACCCACCCTGGCAACAGATGTAGGCGAACTGGAAGAAAGAATTACATCAACAAAGAGAGGCTCCATTACTTCATTTCAGGCTATCTACGTGCCGGCGGACGACTATACAGACCCGGGCATTGTAACAACATTTGGTCACCTGGACGGGGTTGTCTCTCTGGAGCGTTCCATCGCCGAGCTAGGCATATATCCCGCTGTAGATCCCCTTACCAGCACTTCCAGAATTTTGAACCCACAGGTAGTCGGCGAAGAACATTATGGGGTGGCCAGAGGCGTGCAGATGGTATTACAGAGATATAAGGAACTGCAGGATGTGATTGCAATTCTCGGTATGGAAGAGCTCAGTGAAGAAGATAAGCAGATTGTGGGCAGAGCCAGGCGTATTCAGAGATTTTTATCCCAGCCTATGTTCGTGGCTGAAGCGTTCACGGGGCTCAAAGGCAAATATGTGCCGATTAAGGAAACCGTGCAGGGCTTCAAGGAAATTCTGGAGGGCAAGCATGATCATCTGCCCGAGTCGGCTTTCCACCTGGTGGGAAATATCGAAGAGGCAGTGGAAAAAGCTAAGACGCTCATGGAGGCATAATGTCAACAATACGTCTTGAAATAATAACCGCCGAAAGACAGGTGTTTGCAGATGACGTCAGCGCTGTAATAGCGCCAGGGTTCGAAGGGATGCTGGGTATTTTACCTCATCACGCACCTTTGATGACAATGCTATTACCGGGTGAAATCGTCATAAAAAGGGGCGCAGAGGAAACGTTCCTCTGCGTTACGGGCGGATTCCTCGAGGTCAGGCCGGATAAAGTGATCATTCTGGCAGATTCTTCTGAACGCTGTGAAGAAATCGATATGTCACGTGCAGAAGAAGCGAAGAGACGTGCTGAGGAAAAACTGAAATCTAACTCTCCCGATATAGACCACTCAAGAGCGGAGGCAGCGCTGCGGCGTTCACTGATAAGAATTAAAGTGGCTCAGCGTAGAACTAGAAGATCGGCTCCGCCTCAAATATAATAAGCCCAAAAACCAGTTGCTTATGCTTTGAATGCATCCTTTGCTACTTGAAGATTTAATCAAGGCGGCAACCTGCCGGACTAGACAATTTCCAATCTGACGCGAATTCCTGCCTTGGTAGCAGAAACTCTGAGCAACGTGCGAATGGCCTCGGCAACCCTTCCCTCTCTACCGATAATCCTGCCCTTGTCATCGGCAGCCACTTCCAGCTTGATGATTACTCTGTCATCGTCTTTTTCTTCAGTTACTTTTACATCGTCCGGAGCACTTACGATAGATTTGGCAATATACTCTACGAGTTC
>CAZTHJ010000024.1:5003-12463 GCA_964613565.1 uncultured Dehalococcoidales bacterium
ATTTACTAAGCCTCTGGTTTTATCTCTGCTGAGGTTTCGGGTTTCGCATTCTCCCTCGGTTTCGGGCTGAATGCCTTTTCTTTTTTCTCCCTCAGGCCACTTTTTACCAGTAAACGCTCAACCGTCTCCGTTGGCTTTGCACCACAGCCTAACCACTTGGAGGCTTTATCTTTATCTATATCAAAGGTTTCGGGATTTGTCAACGGATCATAATGACCGATGACCTCAATAAACGCACCATCACGCGGCGCCCTGGAATCTGCAACAATTATTCTGTAAGAGGGCCTGCCCCTGGCTCCCATTCTCTTTAATCTTATTTTAACCATAGCCGATTATTTACAATCTCCTGAAAAAATTTTACCTGTTATTATGCCCCAGATACTCTCACAATGTCAATACTGAATATATTCTAAGGCAAATTCCAACCTTCTATGTAATCATCTCGTATCTATACATAGTTCAATTGTGCTAAAATCTCAGTTGTATATAAATAAAATATTTATGTAAAGCTATCCTTCCCTGCTGATATGACGGAAATCTACGAGGTCATTATAATAGGCGCCGGCCCTATAGGCAGCTACCTGGCACACAGACTGGCTGTATCAGGCCGCCACGTGCTCGTCCTGGACAAAAACAACAACCCCGGTGATAAAGTCTGTTGTACCGGCATAATCAGTAAAGGATGCTTTGATAAACTGGAACTTGACGAGACTATTAAATACAGTGCCTATAATACTGCAAAGCTGATCGGCCCGCTGCAACAAAGCCTGGATTTCAAGCGACACAACACGGTGGCATATATAGTGGACCGGCCTGCCCTTAATATCCTGCTTTCTGCACGTGCCAGAGCAGCAGGTGTCAGAGTCACATATTCCAGTGATGTAATTGACCTGCAAACGTATAAAGATAAGATTAGCGTAAAGACCAGGACAGGAGACGAGATCAAGTATTTTGATGGGCAAATGCTCGTTATAGCAACAGGTTTCAGCCCGCGCTCCAGGCTATCCCCCTGCTCGGCACAGATACCCAGGTTTACCATTGGAATGCAGTCATCCGTCGAGGTTCTCAATTGCAGTGAACCACAAATATATCTTGATTATGACATAGCTCCCGGCGGGTTCGCCTGGCTCATGCCTACCTGGGATAACAAAGGATTGGCAGGAGTATTATGCGGCATTAAGCCAAAGCAGCACCTCACATATTTTCTGGAAAAGCTGAAAAGGGAAGGCAAAATATCTGATAATACAGGTAAAGCAGAATGCGGACTGATTCCACTACGTCGTTTAAAAACAACTTATGGGGAGCGCCTGATCGTGTTGGGGGAAGCCGCGGGACAGGTCAAGCCCACCACAGGCGGCGGTATTTACTACGGCCTGTTGTGTGCAGAGATAGCAGCAGAAGTTATAGAGAAGGGATTTAGAAACTCGGATTTTTCCACAGGACAGTTCAAAGAATATCAGAAACAATGGCATAAACTTCTACAAACGGAACTCACTGCAGGCTACTTGATACAATCCGTGTGGAGGCGACTGCAGAACAAACAACTGAACTACATGTTTAATCTCCTGCGCAAATACGATTTTGCAGGAGAAATTGAAAAGTCCGAGGTCTTTCCTTTCGACTGGCACAGCAAGGTACTGCTGCACCAGGCAACGCGTTTCATTATGTCATTGAACAAAAAATAAAGTCAGGAAAAATATTATCAAACCCATTGTTATGGTGTATTATTATTGATGTCCATGGTCGAAAAGATTAAAACAGTTATTCTCTGCGGAGGCATTGGCAATAGGCTGTTCCCCCTGACAACGGATAAGTCTCTGCTCAGTTTTAATGGCCGCCCGCTGATTTACCATCAGGTAAAATGCGCTATCAGCGCAGGCTTAGATGAATTTATCATTGTAGTTAACAAGGCTAATCGCATTATGATGCAAAGGGCGTTGTCCGGGATGCATAACGCCAGCATCAAGTATATCCTGCAAAAAGAAGCGGGGGGCATGGCACACGCACTTATGACAGCCCGTAAAGAAATTACCCAGGCCCCCTTTTTGCTTCTGAGCGCAAATGACATAGTTGACAAATCTGCCTATGTGGCAATACTCGAGAAATCAACTCAATTCAGCTCTGCCGCTGCTATACTTACAGCCAAACGGTTAACAAGTTATTTCCCCGGAGGTTATCTTGTTATTTCTCGCGGGGGAAGGATAAAACATATAGTGGAAAAACCGGGCCGCGGCAACGAACCCTCCAATCTGATCAATATAGTAATGCATCTACATCTGCAGCCACGCCAGTTATTCAAATATCTGGGCAGCACTGCTAAGTCCGCTGATGACGACTATGAAAAAGCCCTGGATAAAATGATCGGGGAGGGACACAGATTTCAGGCCGTTATTTATCCAGGCATTTGGCAGACCATAAAATACCCCTGGCATATTCTTGAAGCCATGGACTATTACGCCGCAGGAATAAGGAGAAAAATATCGGCCAGAACTTATATTTCCCCCCTGGCGGTAATTGACGGGGAAGTCATCATGGAAGAAGGTGTCCGCGTGCTGGAAGGAGCGGTGATACGCGGCCCGACTTATATCGGCAAAAATACGATTATTGGCAACAATGTATTGATCAGGAATTCCACTATTGGAAAGGGTAATGTCATAGGTTACAAAACTGAAATCAAGCACAGTTACATCAATAATAACTGCTGGTTTCATTCAAATTATATTGGGGATTCTGTAATAGGAGATAACTGCTCTTTTGGCGCCGGGGCTATCACTGCCAACTTTCGTTTTGATGAAAATACTATTTCCAGCAACGTACAAGGCAAGCCGGTTATTACCGGGCATGATAAACTGGGAACTTTCATCGGTGAAAACACCAGGATAGGAGTCAATGCCAGCATCATGCCGGGGATAAAAATAGGCACGAACTGCAGCATTGGGCCGCAAGTGTGTTTGAACCGGGATATTGAGCCTGATAGTACAATCATCCAGGACACTCAATATATACTGCGGCATAATGCCGGGCCTAAGATAAAAAGGAGCCAAATTAATAGCTTTATGAAGGAGCGGCACGGGTAACATGTGTGGAATAATTGGTTACATTAGCGCTAAAAACAACCCTAATGCCCTGGATTTGGGGATTGAAGCATTGAAAAGATTGGAGTACCGCGGTTATGATTCTGCGGGGCTTGCCCTTTGGGACAGCCGTAAGGGTAAAGTTTTGGTTAAAAAAGCCGTGGGGAGAATTTCCAATCTGGAACGAAAGATATCTCGGTCCACCTCTTACTGCGCCAATCCCCTGATCCTGCATACTAGATGGGCCACTCATGGAAAAGTCACGGAGGAAAATGCCCATCCTCACACAGACTGCAGTAGAAATATCTGGGTTGCTCATAACGGAATCATCGAGAATTATAAAAGCCTTAAACAACAGCTGGAAAAAGAGGGACATAAATTTACATCTGAAACCGATACTGAAGTAATAGCTCATTTAGTAGAAAAATATTTCAAGGGAAACCTTGAGGAAGCCGTCCGCGAGATGCTGGAAAAGAGGGTACTCAAGGGTACCTACGGGCTTGTTATTATTGCCAGGGATGATCCGGGGAAAATAGTGGCAGCCCGTCTTTCCAGCCCTCTTTTAATCGGCATAGGCAATGGGGAATACCTTATAGCATCCGATCCAACAGCCGTGATTGCCCATACCAAGAAGGTTATCTATCTGGACGATGATGAGATAGCTGCCATTTATCCGCATAAATACACCATCATCAAAGTGAAAAAAGAAGAGGAGCTAGAAATAGGCTTCGAGGAGTTTCAGAAATCGGGCTACCCGCATTATATGCTTAAGGAAATTATGGAACAACCTGAGAGCATAGAAAGTGCACTCAGGGGCAGGCTGCTATTTGAAGAGGGGAACGTAAAGCTGGGAGGATTGGATCAGGTTGAAAAACGGCTGAGACAGCTTGAATATATCAATATAGTTGCCTGCGGTACCGCACGTCACGCCGGCCTTATCGGCGAATATGCCTTCGAAGAGTATGCCGATATACGCACCAAGACGGATGTGGCCTCGGAATTCAGGTATAGAAAACCGGTTATGGGTAAAAATTCGGCCGTGCTGGCAATCTCACAGTCAGGTGAAACCGCTGATACACTGGCAGCTATCCGTGAAGCCAAAGCCAGAGGCATTCTGACCCTTGGTATCACAAATGCAATAGGTTCTACCCAGGCACGGGAAACGGATGCAGGCATATATACAAGGGCAGGCCTGGAAGTATCTGTAGCTTCGACCAAAGCGTTTACGGCGCAACTGGCCATGATTGTCCTTCTAACAATATTTCTCGGCAGGCAGCGGCGCCTTTCCTTAACTTCAGGACAAACGATCATCAAAGAGCTGTATAAAATGCCGGAACTCGTAAGAAAAACCCTGGAAACGAATAAACAGGCCCAGGAGCTGGCCCAGAAATATCTCCATTTTAAAAACTACCTTTATTTTGGACGCAAATATAGCTACCCTGTGGCCAGAGAGGGCGCGCATAAAATCAAGGAGACGGCTTATGTTCACGCCGAAGGCTGCTGGGGCGGAGAGCCAAAGCATTGCGAGCTATCGTTGATATCAGAGAATTTTCCCTCTGTCTGCGTTGTGCCAAATGACAGCGTATATGAAAAGATGCTCTCCAATATAGCGGAAATCAAGGCGCGTGGAGGCCCTGTAATAGCTATCGCCAGCCAGGGGGACAAGGAAATCAAACACCAAGTGGACGACGTCATCTATATACCGCAGACACTTGAGCTACTGACCCCCATTTTAAGCATCATTCCGCTGCAGTTATTTGCATACCATACAGGAGTCCTGCTGGGCAGTAAAATTGACCGTGATTACGACATCGATAAACCCCGCAACCTGGCCAAGTCTGTTACAGTTGAATAACTCTAAGCCTGGACAAAAATCTGACCGATAGTTAGTTATACGCGTTTTTATGAATAATGGGATACAGAATGCAGCTATAATGAAAATCAGACAACTGCACGATTGGGACATCAGCTACGAGGAGGCCAGGAAAATACAGGTAGAGCTGTCCTCAGAAGTGGCTACCTGCAATAAACTGCCTCCGGTCGGGTATATTGCCGGGATAGACACTTCTACCGTTTCCGCCAACAGGGGGCGCTCGGCAGCAGTAATTTTTTCTTACCCTGACCTGAAGCTGATAGAATATAAGACCGCAGAGGCAGAATTTAATTTCCCCTACATACCCGGACTATTATCCTTTCGTGAGGCGCCCATAATACTCTTGGCATTAGAAAAAATTGAACATACTCCTGACCTAATATTTGTTGATGGTCAGGGACTGGCTCATCCCAGGAAATTCGGTATTGCCTCACATCTGGGCTTGATTTTGGAAATAGCATCTATAGGCTGTGCTAAATCCCGTCTTTGCGGAGCTTACCAGGATGTCCCCTCGGGCAGAGAAAGCTATAGCCACCTGATGCAGAATGATGAGATCATCGGCGCGGTAGTGAGGACAAAAAGCGAGGTTAAACCTGTCTTTGTTTCTATCGGTCACCTGATTGACTTAGAATCATGTATTCAATGGACATTAAATTGCAGCACACGATACAGACTACCTGAACCTTGCAGACAGGCACACCTGACCTGCAGTCGGATTGGGGAGTTATAGCATTTTGTATATCATGAAGTTTATAATAATGTATCTATATTTTGGGAGTTAATATGCAAGAGTACAAAGACAAGTTAGACTACCTCAAGAGCAGAATTTCTGACCTCATGGTGCGTCTTTGACATAGTCAACAAGGAATCCGAAATCGCCGCCCTCGAAGTGGAAGCTAGTAAACCCCAGTTCTGGACAGACCAGACGCAGGCTCAATCTGTCATGCGCAGGTTAAGTTCTAATAAGGATCTGGTTAAAACCTGGAGAGATCTGGAACTTAAAACAAATAACGTGGGTGACTTGCTCAACTTGATCATGGAAGAGAAGGAAACTTCACTTCAGCCTGAAATCGAGCATGAAATAGATAAGATCGCTACTACCCTGAATAAACTTGAGGTAAGTCTCATGCTTAACGGCGAATATGATCAGATGAATGCCATTCTTGCGATACATGCAGGGGCGGGGGGCACAGAATCCCAGGACTGGGCGGAGATGCTGCTCAGGATGTATACACGCTGGGCGGAAAAACGAAAATATGAAGTAGAAGTGCTTGATATTTCTCCCGGCGACGAAGCAGGTATAAAGAGCGCAACACTTGAAATACGCGGCGACCATGTATTCGGGTATGCCAAGTCCGAACGCGGCGTACACAGGCTGGTACGGCTTTCGCCCTATGATGCCGATCATGCCCGCCATACCTCTTTCGCCCTGACCGAAGTCTTGCCTGAAGTTAAAGAGGCATCTGAAATAAACATAAATGCGGAGGATGTTAAGGTAGACACATTCCGCTCCAGCGGACCCGGCGGACAGCATATGCAAAAAACCAGCAGTGCAGTAAGAATAACTCACATACCTACGGGCACGATTGTTACCTGCCAGAACCAGCGTTCGCAATACCAAAATAAGGAAGCAGCCATGAAAATACTCTATGCCAGGCTACTGGAAAAGGAACGTGAAGAAAAAGAGCTGCAAACGGCCAAACTGAAAGGCAAACATATCGACGCCGGCTGGGGTAATCAGATTCGAAGCTATGTCCTGCATCCATATAAAATGGTAAAGGATCACAGAACAGAATATGAGACCAGTGATACCACTGCCGTGCTGGACGGGGAAATCGATGATTTCATGATCGCATATTTGCGTTCCAAGGTAGGAGAAATCTAACACATGTTCACCAGTAGCAGATATTTGTTAATAGCATGGATGATTATACTCTGTGCGCTTATTATACCGTCTGCAGCAATTGCCGAAGATAATACTATTAAGGTGCTGGAATCATCTGCTGAAATAGCCTTCCCTGCTTCCATGGTTTTTAAAATTTCGGCTGAGAGCCCCTCTCAGATAACAAGGATCAGGCTTAACTACAAAATAGATAAAATGAATTATGCTGAGGTTATAGGGGAGGTGTGGCCCAGCTTTACCCCATCTCAAAATGTGGAGGCAAGCTGGTCCTGGGATATGAGGCGCTTCAGCCTGCCGCCATTTGCTGTAATTGAATACTGGTGGACAATCGAAAATGAGAACGGCGGCAGCATGACTACCGATCATGCTAATGTCGTCTTTGAAGACCTCCGCTATAACTGGGAATCGACATCACGTAATAATATCACTCTCTACTGGTATGACGGCTCTCCTTCCTTTGCCGCTGATCTGCTAGAATCTGCATTAGAGGCTGTTGACAGGCTCACCTCTGATACGGGCACCGAATTGCACAAAATTGATATATATATCTACAGTGGCTCTGAGGATTTGCAAAATGCTCTGGTATCGCCCCGTGAATGGACGGGAGGGA
>CAZTHJ010000025.1:0-12378 GCA_964613565.1 uncultured Dehalococcoidales bacterium
CATAGCCGTAGCTAAGAAGCTGAATGGTGACCTTTTTGTACTTGCTCAGCTCAGCAGCCTTTTCTTTGGTGGCAACGATCATGCCGGCATTGCCGTCTGCAGGATGGGTCTGTGCGCCGAAGGAAATGCAGCCGCCCTTGATCGCCGGCTGCAGGGGCCCCAGTCCTTCAGGCGTGCAGGCGGTGATGCCCTCGTCTGTGGCAACGGTAACCATCTTTTTCTTGGAAATGGGGATTTCCACGGAGATCATGTATTCCTTCTGGAAAGCGTAATCATTTTCTGTGCTCATTAAATATTGTTCATAACGACGGATAGCCATGGCATCCGACTCTTCCTTGCTAACACCGCCGTAATCGGCGGCTACATTCTCAGCAGTTTGCACCATGGCTACGCCTCCGTAGGGGTCGCGGTTGAAATTGTCCATCATCCAGTTTTCATGGAGCACCTGTCCACCAGGACCAAGTGGATTGGGCCAGATGGCATGCTGGCCATTGGAGCAGCGGTCGGTGGTCGCGACGAGCACGTTTTGATACATACCGGTTTCTATGCCTGCTGCAGCAGTATAAATGCATGTGGCGCTGGTAGCGCAGGCCTGACTGATAGTAGGACCGCTGATTTTATCATTGCCGATGAGGGCACAAAACCAGGGATTGGAATAAAACCAGGACGGTTGCGGTATGGTCTGCCCGTATATACATCCGTCAAAGATGTCCGGCGTGTAGCCTCTCAATTCCATCCATTTCTTTACCGTGGTTGCGGCAAGTTCTATGGCATTGAGATTCTGGAATGACATCTGCCAGCGTGAAAAGGGTGAGGACCAGTAACCTTTGTAGGGGATAAAACTTTTACTGAACATAATTACTCCTGTATTTAATATTTAGTTTGTTGCGCTTTGGAATGGGATGAATTTGCCAAACTCAAAGTATATAGATTACATACAAAAAAGTCAAAGCTTAATGGGGTATAACATGGAGATGCTGCCGATGAATATTCATTTATACCAGAGTGCCCGCTATTTACGATTGATTTGACAAGTTACTAACCAGTCAGTAATATATAGCTATATAAACATGTTTCACCACGTACATTATTAATTGACTAGTTTTTTTTGAATGTGCTAGACTTGCATCTGGCTTGCGGGTGTGGAAATTACTGCTTTGGGGCAGGGTAAGGGCTTGAAGTCATTCATTCAATAGTGCGAAGTGATGTTTGTGGTGCTGTTTAACTATATTTATCAGGAGTAGCTGATGGCCAAGGCTGAGATGAAATGTCCTTTTTCCGGCAAAATGTGCAGGAACTGTTCTGTGTATATCGGGCGGCATTATTTCCTGTGTTTCAAACCTAAATATCGCGGTTATGTTTTAAACCGTATCAAGAAGAACGGCATACTTAAAAAGACAAAAAATTACCGCATACCCGGCATCAAAACAAAATCCATTGATCCTTTTGCCAATGTTGCGTCAAAAATAAATACACATAATGGAGGCTAAAAATAAAGTGATAATTGAAGGCAAGTTCAAATTGAAAGCTCCAATTCAAAAGGTATGGGACATGACTCTTCAGCCGGGCACGCTGGCGGCATGCGTTCCGGGCGCAGAAAAAATTGTCCAGGTCGACGAGAAGACCTATGATTGTCTGGTAAAACAATCAGTGGGACCGATTTCGGTAAAGCTGCAATTCCAGGTAGTCATTACGGAAATGGACCCTCCAAAGTATGTCAAGGCGGTGGGCAGAGGGGAAGTTCTGGGTAAGATGGGTACATTTAATGTTATACTTGAAGTGCACCTGAACCAGTTAACCCCGCAAGAAGTCGAAGTCGATTATAAGACAGACGTAAATATTGTGGGTAAGCTGGCTACTTTCGGTGAACGCATTATGCGTGCCAAAGCGAAATCAGTTGGCGAGGAATTTACCAAGAATCTGCAAGAGAAACTTATGACTCTAAGTAAATAAAGCGGAGAAAATAAGAAATGATAAGCGAATTCAAGTACTATGCACCTAAAACACTCAAGGAAGCCCTCTCAATACTGCATAAATTGGGAGACGAATACAAGATCATTTGTGGCGGGCAGTCTCTGCTGATTATGATGCGGCAGGGAATCGTCCAGCCTGATAACCTGGTCGATATCAAAGGCATCAAGGAATTAGCCTATATCAAGTATGACGCCAAGAGGACTTTGAGAATCGGCGGCTTGACGACCCATCGCGTGATTGAGAAATCAGCCCAGATAAAAAAGTCGCATCCTGTTCTTTGTGAGATGGAGAACAAGCTGGCTACAGTGCAAACGAGAAACTGGGGAACCATTGCCGGCAACCTCAGCCATGCGGACCCGGCCGGCGACCCTGCCCCGGTTCTAATCTCCCTAAACGCCACGCTGACACTAATCAGCAGCAAGGGTGAGCGCAATATCAAGGCTGAGGATTTCTTCAGGGATTATTTTGACGCCGACCTGCAGCATGGCGAACTGCTCTCCGAAATTCAAGTGCCAGCCATGCCTCCATTGTTCGGCGCTGCCTATACCAAGTTCACCATTATCGAGAATGAGATGGCTATGACGGCTGTGGCCGTTTCGCTAAAACTACAGTCCAAAGATGGCCCCTGCAGTGATGCGCGCATCGTGATGGGAGCTGCAGCACCCATCGCGAAGAGAGCGAAGAAGGCTGAAGTTATGTTGAAGGGCAAGAAGGTAACGGAAGCCCTGTTAAAGGAAGCAGGCGAAATAGCAGCTGCCGAGGCCGAACCATTATCAGATATTCATGCTTCTGAAGAATACAGGAGGGAGCTGGTTAAGGTTCTCACCAAGAGGGTCGGCCTGGAAGCATTGGCCAGAGCTAAGAAAGCTTAAGCACATGATGAGATTAATCAAGGAGGTTTATATATAGAATGAAAGAGCAGTTAAAATTCACCGTGAACGGACAACCATATGAAATTTATATTAAACCAAACAAGCTTTTGGTTGATGTGCTGCGCAATGAATTGAAATTGACCGGTACCAAAAAAGGATGTGAAAGTGCGTCCTGCGGTGCCTGTACTGTTAATCTTGACGGCATGGCAGTTAAATCATGCTCGATTCTGGCCATGCAGGCCAACGGTAGGGAGATAGCGACCTCGGAAGGCCTGGCAAAAGGAGATCAGCTGCACCCCATTCAAAAGGCTTTTCTGGACCATGGCGCCTACCAGTGCGGCTTTTGCACCTCCGGTATGCTGATGGCACTCAATGGCCTCTTGAATGAAAACAAGAAACCTACCACAAAAGAAATCAAAGAAGCCATAGATCAGAATATCTGCCGCTGTACCGGGTACAACAGCATTATCCGGGCTGCAACTGATGTCGTCAAAGGCGAATACGGCAAATATTAAGGAGTAGAAAATGCATACAAAGTATTCTGTAATTGGGAAAAACGTTCATAGAGTAGATGGGACTGAGAAGGTCACCGGTGCAGCTGTATATACCTTTGACATGACATTACCAGGCATGCTGTACGGCAAGATTCTGCGAAGCCCGCATCCGCATGCCAAAATACTGAAAATCGATACCAGCAAGGCTGAGAGGATGGTAGGTGTCAAGGCTATTGTCACCGGCAATGATAGCATCGGCTTCAAGCAGGGCATCTGGCGCAGGTTCCCCGAGCTTTGCGACGAGGAAATACTGGCCAGGGCCAAGGTGCGCTATATTGGCGATCCAGTGGCAGCGGTTGCCGCTATCGACGAGGATACAGCAGAAGCAGCGCTGGACCTCATCGAAGTTGAATATGATCCTCTGCCGGCCGTATTTGATCCCATGGATGCCATCCAGGAGGATGCGCCGCAGATTCATGAAGGCGTAGAACTGAATATTAACGTTAATCGCCATATCGAGTGGGGCGATGTGGATGCCGCCTTTAAGAAATGCGACTATATCCGTGAGGATAAATTCAAATGCTCCTCTCAGGCACATATGTGCATGGAAACCCACTGCACGGTTTCCAGCTACAGTTATGATAACAAGTTGACCGTCTGGACATCCACCCAGTCCTCTTACTATATCCAGGTACTGCTTTCACAGATGCTGGGCATGAGGGAGGGTGATATACGCTGCATCAAACCTACCACGGGCGGTGGTTTCGGCTCCAAGTTCGAGCTGGATTCCACTCAGTTCTGCTCGGCGCTGCTTTCCAAGAAGGCACGCAAGCCGGTCAAGATAGTGCTTACCAGGGAAGAGGAATTCACAGCCACCAAGCGCCGCACCCCCATGTACTACAATATCAAGCTGGGCGCCAAGAAGGACGGCACATTGCTGGCCAAGGAAGTAAGGGTAATTACTGAGGGCGGTGCCTATACGGGTATGGGCGCAACAGCCCTGTATCTGACAGGCTTCTTCTCCTCATTCCCCTATAAATATCCCAACTATCGTTATGATGGCTACAGGGCTTATACCAATACCGCTCCCACCTCCGCCATGCGCGGTTTCGGAGCCCCGCAATCCATGTACACCGGCGAAACACAATTAGACCTGCTGGCGCATGATATCGGCATTGATCCCATTGAGATCAGGCGCAAGAATGGCATGACGCCGGACTACGTGGTGCCAGGCCAGGCCTTTATCCAGAGTTGCGGCCTGCATGAATGCCTGGAAAAGATTGATGAACATATAAAGTCCAAGGGCAAGCTTTCCCCCAACCATGGCATCGGAGTTTCTGCCTATGGCTTCATGTCAGGCGGTATTTTCAACTGGTTCGATACTCCCTATGCATTCTCTGCTGCCCTGGTAAGAATTAACGTGGATGGCAAGGTAGACGTATTCACTGGTGCCTGCGACTGCGGGCAGGGCTCTGACACTACCCTTTCCATGATCTGCGCCGAGGAGCTGGGTGTCAGCATGGATGATATCAGGATACATGCTGGCGATACGGGTATCTGCCCCGCGGACCTGGGCTCCTGGGGTAGTCGTGAAACTCTCATGAACGGCAACGCTGTTAAAATGGCTGCCGCTGACTGCAAACGACAGATACTCGAGTTTGCCCAGGCGCATCTCATGCCCAATATTGTCTACGACCTGGATATCAAGGACGGCTGGGTACATATGGTTGACAGGCCGGAAAGAGGTATAAAATATACCGAGGCTGTGAAGCTGGCAATCAGGGGCAAGGACGGCGAGGTCATTATCGGCCGCGGGCATTATACGCCTCACCGCAAGGGCATGATTTCTCCTGCCTACAGCTTTGGGGTACAGGCAGTAGAGATTGAACTGGACAGGGAGACTGGCAAATATAAGCTGGTTGATGTGACCACGGCCCATGAAAGCGGAACAGTGATTAATCCTGTTGGCATTACGGGTCAGCTCGAGGGAGCTATCATGATGGCCGGCGGTTATGGATACTGCGAAGATCAGCCCATGGATAACGGCAAGATATTGAATCCTTCCATCGGCGATTATCAGATGATCAGGTCGCTGGATATGCCTGAGACCAATATCCTTGAAATCGATACCTATGAGCCGGAAGGCCCCTTTGGCGCCAAGGAAGCAGGTGAGGGATTGACAAATCCCACGGCGGCTGCCATCAGCAATGCAGTCTTCCATACTGCTGGCATTATAGTCAATGACCTGCCCATCACGCCGGAAAAAGTACTGAAAGCCCTTAAGGAAAAGGAAAAGAAAGATAAGGCTAAGAAGTCCAAGGCGAAAAAATAGTTAACCATTATTTATAGGAGGATTACAGTGAGCTATCAGTGTCCTGTATGTATTAAGGTTTCTCAGAGCGCGCTTGACCTGGCCAGACACATGATGGGGCGTGGCGACAAGGTGCACAGGGACTGGATTAAGAGCAAGGGGATGAGCTATTCCGAGTTGCTTTCCAAGCAGCTCAGAACCTTTGGCAACGAGGGCTTCCGTGCACTGGAAGTTGTCCTGGAAAAAGAGACCAAGGTGAAGGAAAGCAAGAAGAAATAATCCTGTGTCAATATAATAATGCGGCTGGTTTTATCAGCGGCATAGCCATAACAAGGCTAATTTTGAACTTATTATATTAGCAGTAAAAACGGCATATTAGAAATAAGCCCGAGGTAAAACTCGGGCTTATTTCTAAGTTAGCTTAAAATCTGACTTGTTACTTCTGAAGTGGTTTGCCCAGCACTGCCTCGAACATCTCATCATTTAGGGGATGAGCTTCTGCTTCCATCTGGCGGAACTTGATGAAGTCGATGGTATCTTTACCGGTTATCTTCTTGGTATTAAAGGCTGTGAAGCCAAGGAAGGCTTCGCCGTTCATATTGGTCGCCAACCAGTAACGATGGTCATTCTTAGACAGATCCCAGAAGTACTTCTTCTTCTGCCTGATACCGGCGACTGACTTCATTATGCAGCCGGGGAACAGGTTGGTGAATGTCCACAGAACTTTGTTGACCTCGGCATCCAGGAGAGAGAAGTCTGTAGTTGTCGTCTTAACCAGTTCTTTGGCTTTCTGCGCAGCCTCACCGGTTGCCATCTCTCCGTAGACAATCTGGCCATTGTCGATCCACTTATCTGTAATAACCTGCGGGTTAGGGATAAACTTATCTCCCTGCTTGAGTACGGGTACTACCTTACTGAGGTAATTTTTCCTCAACATCTTGTAGGCGCTCCACATTTCGCAGGAAACGCAGTTCCACATGGCATCTTCGCTGGACAAAGCCCACGGGAGGAAGTCTGACGAGCCGCCTACAGGAGCTGAGCCATGCCTGGGGCCAGCCTGTCCAAAGATAGCCATGTCTGAGGAGATGGCTAAGTCGCAAGCACCGCCGATTTCCTGTCCGCCGGCAACGCTCATACCGTTAATCCGGCGAATGGTCGGCTTCTGGCATCCCATGATACCATCTACCATGGCATTGAACATGTCCATATACTGGCCGTATTCCTCCGGCTTGGTTGAATAATACTCGGAGTATTCCTTGGTGTTGCCGCCGGTGCAGAATGCCTTATCGCCTGCTCCGGTGAAGACTACTGCAACTACCCTGCGGTTCATCTGCGCCCGCTGAAAACCGGAAATTACTCCTTTCACCATCTCAGTGGTATAGGAGTTGTACTGGTCAGGGTTGTTAAGGGTAATCCAGGCGCTGAATAAACCATCGATCTTTTTGCCGGTTGGGTCAACAATTGGCTTTTCCTCATACACGGTACAAGGGGGTTTGGTGCCAAAGTGTTCCGTCCCCCAGAGGTTGTGGTCTTTGATTCCGCCTTCTCTGGGTATCCATTCTAAAGACATAATTGTCCTCCTTTAAATTTTTTCTAAATTATAGCATCCATGAAATATATACACAATTAAGTTACGCAGGCTGTGGCGGCCCACGGCTGGCACTTCTCAAAATAAATCCATACTTATTGCATTTTACCCGTGGCCAGGGTTGAATATTCTGCTGAAAAATCAAGACTATACGAGATTGCTGGAGAAGAGGTGCAGGAACCTTCCTGCCGGGGATTTGTGGGTGTTCCCCTAACTTCCCATTTCCCCCCAGACTGGGGGATAAAGGGGGTTGGTCTGAGTTTTTCAGCGTTCTCTATAAAACTGCTGTTTCAGGGCAAATCAGAGCATTTTAAAGATAACACATTATATAGTAGCTAACCAGTCTTACATCACAATATATTGCATTCTGCCTTTGCTGTAGTTTTCTGTAATGTGAAAAAAAATTGAATTTTTGCTTTTATAGTGGGAAAAAGTATTGACAAAGGGGGTGATATGTGTTTTATTATGGTAGTAAATGGTAGAAAGTGGTAAAAAGAGGGAAAGAGATGGTTATGGATTTACTTGTACATAAAACGGCAAATGAGAACCTGCTGAAATTCCTCGTCGAAAACAGGTTTAGCAATCTGGAACTTAGATTGCTGCTTTTCTGGGCCAGGCATCCACATGCCAAATTGAGCATCTACACAATTGCCAGTGCCATGGATACGGCTCGCATTAACCTGAGAGATGCAATTGCTACACTGGTGTCAAAATGCGTACTTGAAGAGCAGCAGAATGGATGTGGATTAACCACTTACTACCTGAGCCGAAATAATGCTACCCAAGACAGGGTAGATGAGTTATCCCGCTTAGACTGGAACCAGCTAAAAACACTGGAAAAACATTTACAGAGCTGATCTCTGCCCGGCGCATGCAAAATTGGAAAAAACAATGCTGATAGGTGAGTACGAATACAAGGTAGACAATAAGGGCAGACTGCCTTTGCCTCCTAAATTCAGACATGAATTCAGCGAGGGCCTAATACTCGCGCGCGGCATTGAGGACTGCATTGTGGTATATCGTAAGGCTGACTTCGAAAAAATTGCCAGCAAGTATAGCTCTGACCCGCTGGCCAAGAGCAAGATGCGCAAGCTCAGCCGCTTTATTTTTAGCAATGCATTTGATATGGAACTTGATAATCAGGGAAGGATTTCCCTGCCACAGCCACTAAAGAATTTTACCGGTATTACAAATACCGCTGTAATCGTGGGTGATAATGATCACCTGGAACTGTGGAACCCGGAGAAATGGAATGAGGAGCAGCGCGCCTCCAGTGATCAGGCCTGGCAAACCATCGAAAGCCTTGAGGGGCAGACATGATCACGATGACGAGTATACCTGTACATAAACCGGTGCTGCTGTTGGAATCAATAGTGGGCTTAAACGTGCAACAAGACGGAAAATATGTTGATTGTACTCTGGGTCTGGGTGGTCATTCCCTCTCCATACTGCAGGCGGGAAAGGGCTCCGTGGCTCTGCTGGGGATAGATGCAGATCTTGAGGCCATGCAGGTAGCCAGGAAGAGGTTGAGCGCGTACGCGGATAGCGTTATCTATATTAATGATAATTTTGTCAGGCTGGCACAAATCTGTAGAGAAAATGATTTCCTGCCGGCTGACGGTATTTTATTCGACCTGGGAGTATCCTCGCTGCAGCTGGATTCGGTGGAACGTGGATTCAGTTTCCGCTCTGATGCCATGCTGGATATGCGCTTTGGCACGGGCCAGATTCTCACGGCCAGGGACATTATCAATGTTTTACCTGAGGATAAGCTGGTGAAGTTGCTCTGGGACTACGGCGAGGAGAGGAAAAGCCGCCTGATTGCCAGGGCTATCGTGGCCAGCAGGCCGGTCAACAGCACAATGCAGCTGTCCGGCATTATTGAAAAGGCAGTCGGCGGACGCAGCGGTAAAATACATCCCGCTACCAGGACTTTTCAGGCTATCAGGATAGCCGTTAATGAGGAACTTGTAAACCTGGAAGGAGCCCTACAGGGGGCTTTGGACTGCCTGCAGCGTGGAGGAAGGCTGGTAATAATCAGCTACCACTCGCTGGAAGACAGGATTGTAAAGCAGTTTATGCGGCGCGAGAGCACTGATTGTATTTGTCCGCCGCATTTGCCTGTCTGCCGCTGCGGACACAGGGCACTACTCAGGTTGATCCACAGGGGGGTAATAACGCCAACGCAGGAGGAAATCGGGGATAATCCTCGCAGCCGCAGTGCCAAGCTGCGTATCGCTGAAAGATTATAGAGAAAACTTGGGGTATTCTGGAAAATATTATTATTTAAGGAGGTATGAACAAGGAATGAGGAAAGTTTTAACGGCAATTGATGTGGGGACAACCAAGATCTGCACGATCGTCGGCACCATAGATTCCGGCGGAGGCATACAGGTTCTTGGTGTCGGGATGATCCCTTCAAAAGGCCTGCATAAGGGCATGGTCGTGAATGTGGAGGAAGCTAAAGTGTCGATAGCGGAATCCATACGGCGGGCCGAGCAGGCCAGCGGTATCAGGGTGGAGACTGCATATGTTGGGGTAACGGGCAGACATATACACTCCACAAACAGCCACGGCGTGGTGGCAATACCGCGCAATGACAGGCTTGTCAGGTCAGACGATTTAAAGAGGGTGCTCGATTCTGCCCAGGGCATCAATATCCCGGATGACAGGAAAATCCTGCACGCCATTCCCAGACACTATAACCTGGACAACCAGGAGAGAGTGAAAAATCCAGTCGGTATGCATGGATTCAGGCTGGATGTGGAGACTCATATTGTAACGGCTGCAATTGCATCGGTACAAAATCTAGTTAAATGTATACGCAGTGTGGGTGTAGAGATCGCCGATCTCATACTTGAACCTCTTGCCAGCGGTGAGGCCGTGCTTACCACCGAGGAAAAAGAGCTTGGCGTAATCCTGGCAGATATCGGCGGAGGCACGACGGATATCGCCGTTTTTAAGGATGGCAGTATCTATCATACTTCGGTGATTCCGGTAGCCGGGTACCAGTTCACCAGCGATCTTTCAATCGGTCTGGGGCTGCCTTTTGACATAG
Organism: uncultured Dehalococcoidales bacterium; assembly: GCA_964613565.1. Classification (GTDB taxonomy): domain Bacteria; phylum Chloroflexota; class Dehalococcoidia; order GIF9; family UBA5629; genus CAZTHJ01. The sequence goes on from CAZTHJ010000025.1 coordinate 10,298, forward strand.
CTGAAGCTATGAAACAGAAGTACGGAAATGTAGCGCCGGAACTGATTACCAAGAATGACGATTCTACTTTGAATATTGAAAATGGCCATAGCGTAAGTTACAAAGACCTCTGCGGCATTCTCAAGGATAGAATGGAAGAGCTGCTCAGGCTGACCCTGCTTGAGATGCCGGATGCAAATTATAACAGCCTGGCTCCTGCTGGCTTGGTGATCACTGGCGGTGGCGCCAAGATGGCCGGTCTGCAGGCACTTTCCAAGCAGGTAATTCGTATACCAACGAGAATCGGCCAGCCCATGGGTGTTTACGGTATTACGGATATCCTGCATGATCCACGCAATGCCACGGGTGTAGGCCTGTTGCTCTGGGGTCAACGCAACCAGGGTAAGCCCGCGTGGGAATCCAAACAAAAAGGTGGAATGATGGGCAATTTCCTCGGTATGCTTAAAAAATTTATCGGAATGTAAAATAACGGAGATAAGGAGAAAATAAAATGGCAAAATCAACTTTTTCAACTTCACCGGCAAGAATTAAGACGATTGGTCTGGGTGGTGGTGGTTCCAATGCCATTACCAGGATGGTGCGCGAAGGCATCAAAGGCGTAGAGTTTATCGCCATGAATACCGATGCACAGGCACTGGCTATGGCTGAAGTTCCCATCAGATTGCAGCTTGGTGAAAAATTGACCAGAGGATTAGGCGCTGGTGGCGATCCTGAAGTCGGTGGCAAAGCTGCCGAAGAGAGCCGCCAGGCAATACAGGAAGTAGTAGCCGGGGCCGACATGGTCTTCATTACCGCCGGTATGGGTGGCGGCAGTGGCACCGGCAGCATTCCCGTTGTCGCTGAAATTGCCAAGCAATCCGGTGCATTGACGATCGCAATAGTGACAAAACCATTTAGTTTTGAAGGTGCGAGGCGTTCTAAGGTTGCTGAACAGGGCATATTGGACCTGTGTGACAAGGTAGATACCCTTGTCATAATCCCCAACGACAGAATGCTCGAACTTGTTGATTCCAAGACCACAGTTGACAATGCTTTCAAACTCGCCGACGACGTATTAAGACTCGGCGTACGCGCCATTGCTGAAGTGGTTACTGTACCAGGCTTGATCAACCTCGATTTTGCGGATATACGTTCGATAATGAAGGGTGCCGGACCGGCATGGATGTCTGTTGGTCACGGGCAGGGTGCAAACCGTGCCGGCGACGCCGCTAAAGCGGCACTGGCCAGTCCGATGCTTGATGTCTCCATCAACGGCGCCAAAGGCGTACTATTTAATATTACTGGTGGAAACGACCTGACATTATTCGAGTGTAATGAAGCTGCTGATATCATCGCACAATCGGTTGATCCTGAAGCCAACATCATTTTTGGTGTAGTGTTTGATCAACATATGGAAGGCGAGTTGCAGCTCACAATTATTGCCACCGGGTTCTCAGCACAATATGGTACAGGAGCCCCTACAGAAATGGAACTGCGTCGCTTATTACGCGGAGTTGCCGAGGATAGCCTGGATGTGCCCTCATTCCTGAGGAGATCATCCAGCTATAACAGTAATGCGCATAATACTTCTGGCGCTGCTAGATTTCCTCGCTAATATGCTTCCAAACACCTAGCTCGTACCTCCTATCTCCTAATACCCACCAAAACGGGGGCGGCAATCAAGCCGCCCCCGTCCACTTATAAAATGCGTTTTCTTGAGTAGTTACTTGAAACCCATTAAAGATTGATGAAAAATAGGTACGGGAAACTTCCTGATGGGTTTGGGATTGTCCCACAGATTTCAATTACGATTAGGCCTAGCTGCCTGCCAAATCTGACTATTCCTTTTGTATCAATTCCACATCAACTTCATTGACGAAGACAGTAAAGAGATTCTTCTTGAGATTATCGAAGATTATAAGGTCTTCCATTTCGATGACGAGTTCTCTATCGTCCAGGACTTTCAGTCTACCGAATTGGCTGACCAACTCGATTACCCTTTCGGGATCCACTGTGATCCAGCCTTTCATGCGGCGCAATAACTCATCACCTTTGAAAGCCCTCTCAATCGTAAGGTCAATAAGCCTATGCTTGGCTTCCCA
>CAZTHJ010000026.1:0-877 GCA_964613565.1 uncultured Dehalococcoidales bacterium
TTAACATTAATCCCGACAGAGTTATTAAGGGAGATGCCTGTGTCCTGAAATGGGACGCAGATAATGCACAGCGTGTTGAAATCACGCCTGGAGTTGGAGATGTTGCCTCCAGCGGAATCAGGGTGGTCTATCCGCAGCGCGATATGTCCTATATCCTGATGGCTACTAATCATGCAGGAAAGGTAGACAAGGAAGTCGCAGTATCAATAATAGTAGCACCGGCTGGAATAGTTGAATTATATCCTGTGGCCGATGAGAGTGGCAGTATCAGACAGGATTCAAGGATTGATTCAAATCTATATTCTGGTGTGTCGGATGCGGCAGTAATGTGGCAGACCTTCATGAGCTTCGATATATCAATGATTCCGCAAAATACCAAAGTCATATCAGTTTCGCTTGATCTGTCAAACTATGACAAGGAGGGTTATCCTTTTACTTTGGGCGGTTTAGGCATATTCCACCATCAATATTATTCTCTAACTCCTGATAAATATATGAATACATATCCGCTTAATTCTATATATACAGTATACGCAGAACCGCAGGTTCCTTTTTCCTCGACCAAGATCACGAACGCTGTGCAAAAACAGATAGATGAAGGCTCTTCACGTTTTCAAATACGATTACAATTTGAGAAGTTTGCGTATTATGGAATAAGGGGAAATTATATAAAGTTTGCTCCTGATTATACCAAGCTCAAGGTAGAGTATCAGAAATAGGCAGCAGGTTTTACATCACTATGTTTGCTTACACGGACTGGGACTACACCTGCAGCGGGTGATTGTTATATTTCTGGTAAAAGTTTAGATTGCGACTATGCCTGAGATGTCACCTTTGATAATCCTTTGCTATTCGTCAGCCTAGTCAAGTTTTATTA
>CAZTHJ010000026.1:887-12015 GCA_964613565.1 uncultured Dehalococcoidales bacterium
CCAGCTAAGATTTTTTGGCTGTGCCTGAGGTGTCCCGACTGATGATCTGTAACAATTCAGCCTCGTCAAGTTTTATTACATCGAAGCGGTAGGTTTCGATTACGGGATTGCTGAGAAGCTGGCGGCACATCTGGTCTAACTGGTTTCTGGCATGATCCAGGTTATCGGATTTCATCTTTATTTCGATATACTTGCCCGCTCTTACCTCATTCACATCAGAGAAACCGAGATTCTGCAATGCCCCTTTGATAGTCAAACCCTGCGGGTCATTTACCGTTGGCTTGAGTGATACATATACTTTTGCTAGATACATATGAAATTCCTTTTATGATTGCTATTCAACTATGCAATGATGTCTTTTCCCGTGAGTATTTTATGCGCGGTGAGGTAGCGACGCTCAGTCTGATCGATTACCTCCTGGGGCAACATCGGTGCTGCGTCTTTTTGATTCCATCCTGATTTCGTTAGCCAGTCTCTAACCGGCTGCTTATCAAAGCTCGGCTGCGATTTGCCGGCGGCATATTTCCCCAGATCCCAGAATCTGCTTGAATCTGGAGTGAGTAATTCATCTATAAGTATTAGTTGATTATTGACAAAGCCAAATTCAAATTTGGTATCAGCGATAATAATGCCATGATGCAGGGCATATTCATGTGCATAGTTATATATGCTGATACTTTTTTCCTTGATCAGGCCGGCTATCTCTTTGCCGAGGAGGTTTTCTATCTCCGCCATATTCATAGGGAGGTCGTGCCCGATGTCTGCCTTTGTTGTTGGAGTAAAAATAGGTTCCGGCAGCTTCTGACTCTCCAACAGCCCCGCGGGCTGCTCAATTCCCGAGATGCTGCATCTAGCTTTATATTCTTCCCAGGCAGAGCCGGATATATAACCTCTTACTACTGCCTCGATCGGAACACGCTTTGCTTTTTGAACAATCATTGATCTGCCCAAAACATAATCCGGCAAATCGGTTTCCCGCACTGTTGATTTTAAATCCTTTTGACTCATGAGGGGCTGAATCAGATGGTTGTCCAGGATATGTTTTGTTTTCCCAAACCAGAAAGTTGAGATCTGGTTCAGTACCAGTCCCTTATGCGGAATGCCGCATGGAAGGACAACATCAAAGGCGGAAATTCTATCGGTAGCAATCAACAGTAGTTTGTCATCCAGGGTGTATGTATCGCGCACCTTTCCCTGGTGTGCAAGAGTCAGCGGTAACCTGGTCTCAAGTAATACTTTCATACTAAATCATACCCCGTGCTAAATTGATCTGGGCGATAACTTGCCCGCTGTTTTATTGATCTGCTGCTTTTGCTTCAGCTTCAGGCGTGAGAATATTTCATCAACGTGCTTCAGGAAGTAATTATAGTCAAAAAGCGCTGTCAGTTCATTATTATCCAGATACTTTCGCACATCCTTGTCGGACTTGAGGAGCTTTAAAAAGCTGACCTTTTGCCTCCATGCTTTCATGGCGTTTCTCTGCACCAGTTCATAAGCTCGTTTCCTTGTCAATCCCTTTGCAATTAATGCCAACAATACTCTCTGGGAAAACACCAGCCCCTGCGTTAATTCCAGATTATGCTTCATATTGGATGGGTAAACCTGCAGGCCCTGCATTACTGAAGTAAAAATGCTTAACATGTAATCCAGTGCCAGGCAGGCATCAGGGAATGTAATCCGTTCATTGGACGAATGGCTGATATCCCTCTCATGCCAGAGTGCGATATTTTCCAGCGAATTTAGAGCGTAGCCACGGATCAGACGCGACATGCCGCAAACCCTTTCGCATAGTTCAGGATTCCTTTTATGTGGCATTGCAGAAGAGCCGGTTTGCCCCTTGGCAAACGGTTCTTCTGCCTCCAGAATTTCGGTGCGCTGTAAGGCTCTTATCTCTGTGGCAAACTTTTCCAGCGACCCAGCGATTATTGCCAGGGTAGTAAGAAAATGGGCATGTCTGTCGCGCTGCAATACCTGATTGGATATGGGAGCTGGTTCCAGGCCAAGCCTGCGGCAGGCAATTACTTCAACTTCCGGCATGACTGTAGCATATGTGCCTACAGCCCCGGATATCTTGCCTATGTTGATATTATTTTGTGCCTCGACCAGTCTTTTGAAATTCCTTTTCATTTCCTCCGACCACAGAGCCATTTTCAGGCCGAAGGTGATCGGCTCGGCATGTACGCCGTGAGTTCTGCCTATCATCAGGATATTCTTATAATCAATGGCCTTATTTTCCAGTACCTTGATCAATTCGGTTAGGTCGTCGAGTAATATTTTGCTGGCCTGCTTGATCTGCAGGCTTAAAGCAGTATCCATTACATCGGAAGAAGTAATACCCAGATGGATAAAACGTGATTCGTTCCCCAGGCTTTCACTGACGGCATTGACAAAAGCAGTCATATCATGGTGGGTAATTATAAGTATCTCGTTGACCCGCTCCATGTTGTAAGTGGCTTTTTTAATTTTGGCAAGAGCATTCTTTGGAATCTGTCCCAGTTCAGCCCATGCCTCACAGACTGCTATTTCTACACGCAGCCACTGGTCGAATTTATTTGCATCGGACCATATAGCTTTCATCGGAGGTCTGGAATAACGTTCTATCATTTTATCAATTATCCTTGTTCTAAATTTCTCCTGTAATTGATACATTTCTCACGGATCTCAGGGTACTTGATGCCCAGTATTTGCGCTGCAAATAAAGCGGCATTTTTTGCTCCTGAATTGCCGATGCCCATGCATGCCACCGGAATACCGGACGGCATCTGCACTATGGAATACAGCGAATCTACACCTTTCAGCTCACTGGTAGGCAGCGGTACTCCTATTACAGGTATGGCATTATCGTTAAGGCTGGCGATAACACCGGGCAGGTGTGCTGCAGCTCCCGCGGCCGCAATCATTACCTCGATTCCCTTTGCGCCGGCTTCTGCTACGAATTTTCTCAGGCGCTCGGGGTTACGATGGGCCGAAATTACTGCCAATTCATAGTTGATACCGAACTGCTCCAATATTTCCCGCGCTGGTTTGATAAAAGCTTCATCCGTTTTACTGCCGATGATAATTGATATTTGCGCCATTAATTAAACCTCCCTTGCAGCAATGTCTTTGCGGTAATGGCACCCCGTAAAATCAATTTTACTTATATTACGATAGACTTTTTCCCTGGCCTGGGCCAGATTTCCTCCGCTTGCTGCCACGGTTAATACCCTGCCGCCATCAGTCACAGCGGCCTGATTAGTTTCATCCAGCTTTGTCCCCGCGTGGAAAATGTAGACGTCTTTATCTATGATGTCGTTTAGACCGTTGATTGCATAACCGGTTTTATATTTCTCAGGATATCCCGCGGATGCCATCACTACCCCCACGCAGGCATTATCGTCCCATTGGATATTTATGCTATCCAGCCTGCCTTGGATTACAGCCAGCATGATGTCTACAAGGTCAGTTTTTAGCCTGGGCAGGATCACCTGGGTTTCAGGGTCGCCGAACCTGGCATTATATTCAAGTACCATGGGTCCGTCCTCCGTTATCATCAGGCCTGTATACAGCACCCCTTTATAGGGCGCGTTTTCCTCCGCCAGGGCTTTAATGGTCGGTTTGATGATGTTATCCGTGACATTCTGAAGCATGGTTTGGCTGAAAAAACCCGGCGGGCTGTAGCTGCCCATACCGCCTGTATTTAAGCCTGTATCTTGGTCGCCGGCGCGCTTATAATCACAGGCTGGCACCATGGGAATAGTGGTTCTGCCATCGGTAAACGAGAGCAAACTGACCTCCTTGCCGATGAGGAACTCTTCGATAACTACCTGATTTCCTGCGTCTCCGAAGGTCTTTCGTATCATAATATCTTCAAGTGCCTGCAAGGCTTCTGACTTAGCTTTGGCGATGATAACACCTTTGCCGGCGGCCAGTCCGTCTGCCTTGATAACAATGGGGAAATGTTGAGCCTGTAGATATTTTTGCACATGTGATGCCGTATTTCAGCATCAGGCCCTTGGCAAAAGCTTTGCTGGATTCAATTTTGGCTGCATTTTTACCGGGCCCAAAAATGGCTATATGACTATCGGCAAATGCGTCAACTATTCCCTTGTCCAGCGGTATTTCAGGACCAACCACGGCCAGGTCAATATCCAGGTCTTTGGCAACTGCACACAGGGCATGGATATCATCCGCCTTGACATTCAAGTTTTTACCCAGCGTGGCAGTCCCCCCGTTACCGGGAGCAATATATAACTGACCAAGCTTTGGGCTCTGGGATATCTTCCAGGCTAAAGCATGTTCACGTGCGCCGCTGCCGATGATCAGAATTTTCAAGGGCTGAATCCGACAAGCTATTTTTTCTTTTTCTTTGTCTTCCCGCGATTTTTTTTGACACCTTTTAAGCGTGCTTTATGTGCCATAAATTGAGTCTCCTTCTTGAAGAATAGCAATTGTGAAGTACAGATTGTGAGTATAGCTATTGTTTGTGGGGAAATCAAGTATCTTAACTTGTTCACGCACTACTGTAGAGCCAGTGAAAGTGCCAGTATTGTTGTTCAGTGAAAGTGCAAGCGCTATTTAACGGCGGTGAACAAGAGAGTAAATTGCGGCAAATCTATTATCGTAGCAATAATGCACGTAATCACGAAAACAAAGGCTACGCACCCTGCGCCAGCATTTTTCTCAGGTTTATTATCATTTCCGGTATATCTATTTTGACGGGACATCGGGCCTTACAGCGTCCGCAGGTAAGGCAGGTATAGGCAAGTGCAGCTCCCTTGTCCTTATTATCCGATATCATTGTGGCCCAGACAGCGCCGATGCCGGCAAAATATTTATCTCCAAAATGACCGGCAGTTATGCCGAATACGGGACATTCATACAGACAGCCGCCACATCTCAGGCAGTAAAGCGCTTCCTTAAGGGTATCGTCAGCGGCCAGTTTGGACCTGCCCCCGTCCAGAAAGATCACGTGCAGCTCGCGGGGCCCGTGAGCGCCATATGTAATGACTTTTTCTATGTCGCCGGTTTTACTCGGTGCGGAAATTAGGCTGACATAAGAAGGAACCGTATAATTCGCATATCGCCATGTCACCTCGGCGATTTTGTAAGCGTCGCTCAATGTGGGGACAAGCTTTTCCATACCGATAAGTGCTATGTGTACCGGGGGTGCGCCGGTCGCCAGCCTGATATTGCCTTCATTTTCGATGAGAAACATAGTGCCCGTATCAGCCGCAAATACATTGGCTCCGCTGATACCTATATCGGCCTTAAAATATTTCTCCCTGAGCAGAGTTCTGGCAGTGGCTACCAAAGCCTTAATATCATCTGACGGCAGATTCTCTCCCGTAATTTTGGAGAAAAGTTTGGCAACCTCCTCCTTGGGTACATGTATGGCAGGCGATAGAATATGCATCGGTTTGCTGCCTAATTGCTGGATGATGAACTCACCCAGATCTGTTTCATATACCTCGTTGCCCTGGTGCTGGAGGAATTCACGTAATTCGATTTCTTCGCAGGTCATACTCTTGGCTTTGACGATGAGGTTTCCCTTGCCTGTAAGATCACCGATGATCCTTCTAGCGTCTTCATCTGTCTCTGCTATATAGGCCTTGCCCATATTGTCTTCTATTGACTGGCATGCCTGCTGCACCAACCCCTTCATATTAGCGATGGAGTATGCCTTGATTTCCCTTGCCTCCTCCGCCAGTTTGACGGTATGCGGGAATTTGGTCAGGGCCTTGTCCAAATTAGCCCTGTAGCTTTTTACAGCCCTGGACAGGGCTGTAGCTATTTTGTCGTCATGGGCAGCGTTCATGATTTCCTTTTTGTACTTGGAAAATTCAGACATTCGATAACCCCATCGCCATGGCAACTATTTGCGTAATGTCCATGACTTTAATATTATTCAGCCTCAGCTTTTTCAGGGCGTGCCGGATTTGCAGGATACAACCGGGACAATGCGTTAAGATGACCTCTGCACCGGTATCGGCCAATTCCCTGGCACGGTTACAGGCGATCTTCTCGCTCAGCTCGGGGAAAACCGCTTCAAAACCGCCGCCTCCGCCGCAGCAAGTGGAAAATTCCCTGTTTGTGCCCCTGGTTTCAACCAGATTTATCCCCTTGATGGACTGCAATATATGACGCGGCTCTGCGGTTATTTCAAGGTAGCGCGAAAGCTGGCATGGATCGTGATATGTGACGCTTATCTCAGCAGGGAGTTTTAGATTCATAGTATGGATTTTGTTTGCTACAGATTCAAGGAAGTGAACAACTTTTATTTCACATGGATCTATGTATTTGGGGAAAAGCGTTTTCAGGGTATAGGTACATGACGGAACAATGCTGATAATCTCCTCCACGCCGCATGCTTTAAGAGTCTTGTAAGCCGTTTTTGCGTTCTGCATGAATGTATCTTCCATTCCGGAATAGTATAGAAGTCCGCCGCAGCAGGGTTCTTTTTCGGACAAATAACCAGGGTTATAGTCTAATGCTTGCAGTATCCTTATTGCATAGACCAGAGTCTGTTTGTCAGAGTACTTATGCTTGCCCCTGAGTGTGCCAACCAGTTTAACGGGATCAATGGAATACTCCCTGAGGGAGTTAGCCAGCTTTGCGGGAAACTCAATCCCTAATGGGCTCTTATCCATGCTTCTGATAAGCGACATTAAGCGTTCTAAATCGGAGGAATATTGATAGCCGCATCCGGCAAAAAAGATGGTTTGACAGCTTTGGGCAAAGGTGAGGCCGCTGGCCCAGGATGCCTTAACACGCAAAGGTGAACCCATGATATTTTTTTTCTGCGTGATATTACCGGCCAGGTATTGCAGGCCCTGGGGAACAAACTTGCTGGCTTGTTTTCCCATTTTCATAGTTTATTGCATGTAAGCGCTGTGGCGTATATTATTCAGAATACCAGTTACATGAGCATGGGGAAGACCAGTAAAATTACAGGTTTATGCTGCCTTCATGTGCTGCTGTATTAGTTCCACCACATCCGCAGGGTATTTAGCAACGTTTACGCCCACTTCCCGCAGGGCGGCTACCTTGCTTTGGGGAGTTCCACGCCCGTCACCATGTACGATGGCACCGGCATGCCCCATTTTCTTGCCTTCAGGAGTATTCAGCCCTGCAATATAGGCAATTACCGGTTTTGTCATCCAGCGGTCTATATATTCCGCTGCCTTTTCCTCCTGTATACCGCCAACCTCTCCTACAATCAAAACCTGCTGCGTTTTCTCGTCTTTTTCAAAGAGGCTTAAAACCTCCGCAATATTGGTAAATACAACGGGATCGGCACCTATGCCGACCACCGTGCTTTGACCGATGCCGGCCTTAGCCATATTCACGCTGACCTCGTAGGATAATGTCCCGCTCCTGGAGATGACACCGATATTCCCCGGCTTAAACATATTGCCCGGCATAATACCCATCTTGGCTTCGCCGACGGTAATCACTCCAGGGGTTGTGGGTCCGATTATCTGAACATCATGAGCTCCGGCATATTCACGAATCTCCATGACATCATGAATGGGAATATGCTCTGTGATCACCACAATCAGTTTCACGCCTGCATCGATGTTCTGTATGGCAGCTTCCCTGACTCCCGGGGGTGGCACAAAAAATACCGAAGCTTCCACGCCATGCCTTTCTACTGCTTCCTGCATGGTATGATAAACAGGTATCCCTTCGACCTCTTCCCCGCCTTTGCCCGGGGTAACCCCTGCCATAATATTGGTTCCGTAATGCAGCATCCATTTGGTCTGGATGCGTCCGGTTTTTCCCGTGATGCCCTGAACTGCCACCCTGGTATTTTTGTTCAGCAATATGCTCATGGCCTGGCCTCCAGGATCCTGACAAGTTCATCAATGGCAGATTCTGTGGAAACATCACTGGCAACATGCACGCCATGCCGGCGGAAGATTTCCCAGGTTTCTTCCTGGTGATTGCCCAATGCTTTGGCGACAACGGGTATTTTGACATGGTGCTCCTGCAGGTAACGAACCACTCCCTTGGCTCCCTCATGTATTGGATTTATGCCGCCGTATACGTTGATGAAGAGCGCCCTGATGCCCTTTTTCTGTAATACAAGGTCGGTTACCTGATACAACAAATCCTCGGTGATAGCGCCGCCAGTTTCCAGGAAATTTGCCGCTCTCAGTTTGCGGTTGACGATATCCATGCTGGCCATACCCAGTCCGGCTCCGCTGGCTATGATGGCTATGTCTCCATCCAGTTCAACATAGGCTACTCCTATTTCCCGACCTTTTCGTTCCAGTGGATTGAAAATGCGGTTAGTCCGGCTTAGCTTCAACTCAGGATGCCTGTACAAACTTGAATCATCAATCTCTACCTTGGCATCAAGCGCCAGGTAATGGCCCGAGTCAGTTTTAACCAGGGGATTAATTTCAGCTAATAATGCGTCGTTTTTGCGAAAGGCCTGATAAAGGGAAAATAGAATATTTGAAACTTCAGTAAAATCATTACCCCGCAGCCCTACATCCCTGCACATTCTTCTGGCATCAGCATGGCTCAGTCCCTGTGAGATTGAGATGGGTTTTGAGATCAGTGTTTCAGGGCGTTCACGGGCAATGGCATTGATGGCAACCCCTCCTTCGGGGCTTAGTATCGCTACCGGTGTGCCGATATACTCATCGATGGTAATGCCGAGGTATACCTCCCTTTTGATATCGACCTGGGGAGCTATTATCAGTTGATTAACGGGGAACCCTCCAACTTTGAGGTTCAGTAGACTTCTAGCGATGGTAAATACTTCATCTGTCGTGCTGGCATTTTTTACGCCACCTGCCAGATATCTCCCACCGCTCAAAACCTGTGTCTTGATAACCACTGGAAAACCAATTGCCTGTGCCTTTTCTCTGGCTTCTTCGGGGTTTGAAACTAGCGAAAATTTCGGACAGTCAATGCCTTCAAGCCGAAATAGCTCAAGGCCTTCGTATTCGTAGAGTTTCATGACGGATTAGATTACATTATCCGTGACTTACTAGTCAAGCTTTTTAGATGATGATCTATTGTTTATCTATATTTACAAATAGGCGGGCAAATGTTAAACTATTTTCCTGTTTTATTTTGTTCACAATAACACATGGAAAGGAGAGAACTAAAGTGGCGATAAAAACATCTCAACAATATTATGAATCTTTAAAAAAACTTAAACCCAACGCGTATATCCTTGGCCAAAAGGTGGAGAATGTTAACCAGCATCCTCTTATACAGCATATGACAGCTTCGATCGCCAAGACATATGATTTATCTAATGATGCTGAGGGGAAAAAGTATCTGGTAACGAAATCAGATTTAATGGATGAAGAGGTCAGCCGTTTCATCAGCTTCTATAAAAGTCCCGATGATCTATTAGCCAAGGTTAGAATGCTGAAATATATCGCGCAGCGGATCGGAGGCTGCTATATGCGCTGTACAGGTATGGATGCCATTAATGCAGTAGGTGTAGAGGTCTATAATTGCGACCAGAAGCATGGAACAAAGTATTGGCCCAAGCTCATTGATTTTGTCAAATATGTGCAGCAAAACGATTTTGCCATGTTCAGCGGTGTGACCGATGTTAAAGGTGACAGATCTTTACGTCCTTCCCAACAGAAGGACCCTGATTTATATTTGCGCGTAATCGATAGGGATAGCAAAGGGATTGTTGTGCGGGGAGCAAAGATACATCAAACAGGCTCTTTGTGTGCCCATTGGGGTCTGATCGTGCCTGCCCGTGAGATGAGAGAAGCAGATAAGGATTACGCTGTATGCTTTGCCCTCCCCACCGATACCAAGGGTGTAATCCATGTCTATGGCAGGGGAACTCTGGAAGAAAGACCCATGGAGGGGTGCGACCTAGGTAATATCGAATACAGCAAGTTTGCCCCCATGGTTATCTTTGATGATGTCTTTGTGCCATGGGAATATGTTTTTCTTTGCGGTGAATATGAGTATGCCGGCGATATGGTGAGAAATTTTGGCAACTATCACAGGCATTCGCATGGAGGGTGCAAATGCGGAGTCGGTGATGTTTTAATAGGGGCGGCTGCTGTAGCTGCTGAATATAACGGTTTAACAAACGTTTCACATATAAATAATAAATTTGCCGAGATGATCAAGGTTACTGAAGCCATCTACGGGTGCTCGGTGGCTGCCTCTATAGAATCTGAGAATACACCTTCCGGCATTTATCAGGTGGATCCAGTCTTGTCCAATACCTCCAAATTATATGAAGGCAAAGAGCTGCATGAAGTAATCAGAATGATGGTGGAGATTGCCGGCGGCATGGTAGCCGATATACCCTCTGACAAGGATTTTTCCAATCCGGAGATCGGGCATTTTCTCAAAAAATACCTCAAAGGTGCAGAGGGTGTTTCCACTGAAGACCGGGTAAGAATTTTTCGCTTGATAGAGAAGCTGGCGTTTGAAAGCCGTGACATAGTATCCAATATCCATGGTGCTGGTTCTCCTGAAACTCATAAAATGACGATACTGCGGAATGCAAACATGGAATCCAAGAAGAAACTGGCCAAAAACCTTGCCGGAATAAAGGAGCAGAAATAATCGCAAACCGTATTTTTACTATTAATATAGGATGTAGAAAAAGCCAGCTTCAGAAGCTGGCTTTTTCCATAAAGGAGGACCGATAAATCAGTTTGTTTTCCTCAATCCTGCCTGATTAAGGCAGGAAAGGAGGTTTAAAATCCATGCCAAGCAACTCACGGCTCTTTCCTCTAACTTTGAACAGGCAGGTTTTGAATTGCTGTTTCTCTTCTTCAGACAGGGCAGAAAAAATCATATCAATTGACTGGCGAGTCAACTCTTTATAAAGCTTGCTCCCTGCTTCTGTAATATTTATCACAATTTTGTCTCGTCCTGGCGTACGTGTTTTCTTTAGCAGGCCTATCTTTTCCATTCTATTGACCAGACTCAGAACTGAGTTTGGCTCGCGCATATTCCAGTTGGAGATTTCGGAAATGGTAAGCCCCTTATTCTCGAAGATCAAAATATATAAAATTGCGGCCTGTGCCCTGGTCAGCTTGAAATGATGTAATTCGAGTTCCCTTGCTTTTGCTACCAGATCCCTGGTTTGATCCAGAAGCACCCATAAACTCATGTTCAGGCTGGGTATATCAAAGAGATA
>CAZTHJ010000027.1:0-11216 GCA_964613565.1 uncultured Dehalococcoidales bacterium
TGCTGTCGAGGCCCAGCAGGCAGGCTCCCCCGTATTCTTTGTAATCCATGTGTCTGGCTTTTGAGATCAGTTCCGAATAGTGTACAAGCGCTGCACCTTGAAGCCCTTTGACCGCTTGTTTGGCTGATTTTGGATTGATAATTTCCCCAAAGAACTCGCCGAATCCCTCCATGGTTTTGAGCAAAATATTACCAGTAAAACCATCCGTCACTATCACATCTGTTTTCTCTCTTAGTATCTCATGCCCTTCGATATTGCCTATAAAATTCATCTTGCTGTTTTTCAGCAGTTGATACGTATCTTTAACCAAGGTATTTCCCTTGCTTTCTTCCGCGCCGATATTCAACAAGGCGATTCTGGGGGATGATATACCAAGGATCTTAATAGCGAATAAGTTGCCCAGCTCAGCAAATTGCCTTAAATATTCCGGCCTGCAATCGGCATTGGCTCCGGCATCGATGAGCAGTATGGGTTTGAGAGGATTTATCCCTATTACTCCACACAGGCAGGGACGTTCTATTTTATTATACTTTCTGGAATACAGGTAAGCGGCGGCCAATACGGCACCGGTATTGCCGGCGGAGACGAAAGCGGATACCAGGCCATCCCTGACAAGTTTGGTTCCTACTACGATACTGGAATCACGTTTGTTTCTTACTGCCTGTACAGGATGATCATGGAAGCCGATTATCTCTCTGGCGTTGAAGATCTGCAGGGAAGATTTTATATTTAGCCGTCTTTCCAGCATTCGTAATGAAGTCTTTCTGCCTACGAGTGCGACCTCAATGCCGAATTGTTCAGCTGCCGCAAGGGCGCCCTTGACTATCTCATGGGGAGCGTAATCGCCGCCTGCCGCATCTACTGCAACTAACACACTGTTACCTGACTATGCGGACTTGCTTACCAGCAGTTTACTATACTGCTCTACTATTTTGCGGAAATGGAAGCCGTAAATAGCCAGAGTGATCGACATATGGAAGAGGCGGGGTTTTTTAAATAGCGTCCACAGCATTAGTTTCCAGTAATATCTCTTGCCCTTGGGATTCAGACCAATGACGAATATCGATTTAATAAAGGCGCACAATTCTGCGAACTGAAGCCGGAAACCGCTAAAATTTACCGGATGGTAGTTCTTTAAAAATGTAATCACACGTTCACAGTACTGCCTGGGAGCATATATGGTGCTTATGATGTTATGGTAGCCTTCCAGCAAATTCTGCATCTGCATTTTGGGAACAAAATTGGTGGAAAAATCCGTATTATTGCCGGAGAATTCACATTTAATCCTGTTTTCCGTTTTCAGGCGTTTGTATAGTTTCGTGCCGGGAGGGGCATGCAACAGGCCGACCATTGCCGTGACAATGCCGCTATTCTGAATAAACTTGATTTGATTCTCAAAGATGCTTAGAGGGTCATTATCAAAACCTACGATAAAGCCTCCCTGAACCTGAAGCCCAGCATTCTGCAGTTTTTGCACCGAAGCAACGAGGTCACGGTTCTTATTCTGATATTTGCCGCATTCAGTTAGGCTTTCAGCATTAGGTGTCTCGATACCGATAAAAACCACTTTGAAATTTGCCTTTACCATCAGGTCGATGAGAGCATCATCGTCGGCTAAATTGATCGAAGCCTCCGTGAACAAGGAAAATGGGTACTTATTTTGCTGCATCCACTGTGCTATAGCCGGCAGAATTTCACTCTTCAACTTGTTCTTGTTGCCGATGAAATTATCATCAACAATGAATACGCTTCCCTTTCGATGCCGGTTTTTTAACGCATTTAACTCTGCTATCATCTGCTCTCTGGATTTCGTGCGTGGAGTTCTGCCATTCAGCACTACGATATCGCAAAACTCGCAGTCAAACGGGCAGCCCCTGGAGTATTGAATGGCCATGCTGTTATACAGGTTTGGCTTAATCAGGTTCCATTGAGGCAAAGGGGTTAGAGATAGGTCAGGCCATTGATCAGAAGTATATATTCTCCTGGCACAGTTCATCTCCAAATCCCTTAGAAATTGGGGCAAAGTAATCTCAGCCTCATTGAGCACAAAGTGGTCTATTGCAGGAAAGGCTTCATATTCGGCAGTAAAGAGCGGGCCGCCGGCTACTATCTTCACACCCAGGCTGCTGCATCGTGCAATGATTGTTTTTGCCGACTCCCGCTGTACAGCCATGGCGCTGAGGAAGACATAGTCCGCCCACAGGATTTCCCTGTCGTTTAGATTGCTGACATTCAGGTCCACCAGTCTCCTCTCCCATTTTAGGGGCAGCATTGAGGCGACTGTAAGCAAGCCCAGAGGTGGGAAAGCGGCTTTTTTAAAAATAAACTTTAGGGCATGTTTAAAGCCCCAGAAAGTATCGGGGTATTGTGGGTAAACAAGTAATATTTTCATTTGTGTTTTATTTCCTTAAATACTATTTAACTATTTACATAGTCTAACAGGTATTGCACCTGCTTTTCTATTTCAGTATCTCCGATAGTGAAAATTTGTATTTCGGGGTTAATCCGTTTGATTAGACCTGTGAGAACCTGGCCGTGTCCGATTTCTACGAAAGTATTAACCCCATCTGCAATCATATTCTCGACAGATCTCTGCCATTGCACCGGTTTTATCATCTGCTGAACAAGATCTGTCATGATTTCTTCGGCCTTCGTCAGGGGGGTGGCGCTGACATTTGAAATAACAGGCCTACCGGGCGCTAAAAATGCAGTTTTATGAATTTGTATTTCCAGCCCGTCACATGCTGGCTGCATCCACCTGGAGTGGAATGGTCCGCTCACATTCAGTTGCACTATTCTTCTTATACCCCTGGTTTGCGCGATTTGTTTTGCCTTTGCCATATCTGCATCAATGCCGCTGATCACGATTTGCCCCGGGGCATTAATATTTGATATTGCCATGCCGGATTCTGCGCATATCTCGTGAACCGCACTCTCTGCCGCGCCGATAATGGCCAGCATTCCGCCGGGATTTTCCTCTCCTGCCCGGTACATCAGGCGTCCACGTTCCCTGGTGAGTTTCAGCGCATCGTGCATGCCCAGTGCATGGCTGACTACCAGCGCAGAGTACTCTCCAAGACTGTGGCCGGACAGGAAAGCCGGTTCGGGCAACCTGCCTGCGGAAATTTCCCTGGCGGCCTCATAACAAGCTATGGTCGTCAGCAGGATTGATGGCTGGACGTTAACAGTCCGGGTCAGTTCCTCGAGCGGACCGCACATACATAATTGAGAAATGGGAAACTCCAGTATGCTGTCAGCTTTGGTATAGAGCTTCCGTGCCGACTCATAGTTGCGGTAAAGGTAAGCGCCCATGCCAATTTCCTGGGAACCCTGGCCGGGAAATACATAGGCAATTTTAATTTCCTTGCTCAAAAAATATCCTTATGTCGAGATTTTATACAAGGCTGCAATTAACTTTTCGGCATCTTCGATTATCTGCGAAATGACATCTTTTACGGGCCGAATGTCTTTAATTAATCCTGAAATCTGCCCCGCCATTAATGAGCCCTCTTCAATATCCCCCTGAATTAACCCCAGGGGCAAACGCCCCCTGCCGAATTCGTCCAGTTCCTCGATGCTCGCCCCGTTCTTTTCCAGGCTGGCAAAAGCCCTGGTTAATTTATTTTCCAGACATCTCACAGGATGGCCTGTGGTTGTCCCGGTTACTGTTGTGGCTCTGTCCCCTGCGCTAATAATCAGCTGCTTAAAATTGATATGAGCTATGCATTCAGCTGTGCAGATAAACCTTGTTCCCATCTGTATGCCACCGGCTCCCAGCGCCAGCGCTGCTACCAGGCCTCTCCCATCGGCAATACCGCCTGCTGCAATCACAGGTATTTTTACGCTGTCGACGATTTGCGGTATCAAAGACATACTGGCAGTGTCGCCAACATGCCCGCCTGATTCCAGTCCCTCAGCAATCAGAGCATCTACCCCTGAGCGCTCTAGTCTCCTGGCAAGGGCAACGCTTGAAACAACGGGAATAATTTTTATGCCTGCATCTTTAAGCCTCTTTATATGTATGCCTGCATTGCCTCCGCCAAAGGTAACAGTCTCTATTTTTTCCTCAATGACTATATCGAGATTTTCCTTGAGAAATGGCGACATCAGCATGATATTTACGCCGAAGGGATTATGAGTATGCAGGCGAGTCTGTAATATCTGTTCTTTGAGCCACTGCGGGGTAGCCCCGCCGCTGCCGATAATACCTAAACCGCCGGAATTTGATACAGCAGATACCAGCTCCCATGTGCCGAGACAAGCCATACCGCCCTGCAGGATAGGGTACTTTATGTTTAGGAGTTTGCAGACAGGTAAATCAGTTAACATAACAGACGGCAATGGCATATTCCTTGCAGTGGGATAGGGAAATGGAAAAGCGGGTATATCCTGATTGCCCGGCTCTCCTCTGCGTTTCTCCCCGTAAAAGCACACAGGGAGAGCCATTATTATTTGACAGAATCTCGATGTCCTTCCAGACAGGGACAATAAATTCAGCGCCCAGGGCTTTCATCACTGCTTCCTTACCAGCAAATCTGGCAGCCAGGCTTTGACTTCTATCGCCGCAGTATTCCTGTTCAGCAGGTGTGAATACTTTATCTAAAAAGCGATGCTGCCATTCAGCAATGGCCTCATCTATTCTCTCTATCTCAATCATATCAATGCCTACTGAATGTCCGGGCATGTTTCCCTCCTAACTATTAGTATACCTTTTAATAACAAGAACCGAGTTATGACCGCCAAAACCAAAAGAATTTGACAGGGCCATTTTAACAGGTTGTGTACGTGATTGATTGGGCACATAATCGAGGTCACACTCGGGATCCGGGTTGCGGTAGTTAATAGTAGGCGGGATAATGCCTTCTTCGACTACCCTGGAACAGACAATGGCTTCCAGTGCCCCTGCAGCTCCCAACATATGCCCCACCATGGATTTTACGGAGCTTACCGGTATTTCATAGGCCCTCTGGCCAAAGACTTTTTTCAAAACCCTGGTCTCGCTGAGATCATTTAGCGGGGTGGAAGTGCCATGAGCGTTGATATATTCGATGTTATTTATCCCTATATTATTCATAGCCATGAGTATAGCCTGTGTGCCTGCCTCGCCGTTTTCCGACGGATGTGTTATGTGGAATGCATCTGATGTTGCCCCATAACCAGCTATCTCTGATCTGATGTTTGCCCGTCTGGCAAGCGCATGCTGGAGTTCTTCCAAAACCAGTATTGCCGAGCCTTCTCCTATAACAAAGCCGTCTCTTTTGGCATCAAAAGGCCGGGAGGCAGTATCGGGATCACCGTTTTTAGAAAGGGCTCCGGCCTGGGAAAATCCCGCTACCCCGATTCTGGTAATGGCAGCATCCGCACCCCCCACCAGGTAAGTATTACAGTCCCCGTATTTGATCATGTTATATGCCAAGCCAATGGCATCGGTACCGGTAGAACAGGAGGAAACCACGCTCATATTGCTTCCCATAATTCCCGTTTTTATGGATATTTGGCCCGGCGCATTGTCTGCTATCATCATGGGTACTACATATGGACTGACTTTGTTGGGGCCCCTGTTATTAAGAATCTCTATTTGTTTTTCCAGTGAACCCAGGCCACCCACACCTGTACCTATAAGTATGCGGACATCATATTTATTGTCATTATCAATTTTTAGCCCGGCGGATTCCAATGCCTGCAGGCTGGCGGCAAGGGCAAATTGAGTGAAGCGGTCTGAATACCTGGCGGTAGTTGCATCGATGTGATGCGTGGGGTCAAAGCCCTTTACTTCAGCCGCAACCAGTACCTGAAAATTTTCTGTATTAAACAGGGTTATGGGGGCGATTCCTGATCTGCCCCCAACCATGTTCTGCCAGGTCTCATCTACGCTGTGCCCCAGTGGTGTGATCGCTCCATACCCTGTAATGACCACACGCCTAGGCATTATTCTTGACCTGTACCTTAGATTCAAGCAGAGAGGTAATATCTGACACTGATTTGATCCCTTCCAGCTCTTCATCCTGCAGGTAAAGATTGAACATATCTTCCAGCGCCAGTGATAACTCCACTCTCCCCAGTGAATCTATTTCCAGGTCTTCCTTTAATAAGGCCTGCGGAACGATTTTGCTGGCATCAATGCCAGGCTGAACTTTACATATTGCTTTTTTTACTTCGTCAAAAATATTCATTTAATCTCCATTCAATAATAGCAGGTTTTTGCCCGGGATATGATTTAAAGCGGCATATTGCCGTGTTTTTTCCAGGGTAAGGCTTCGGTTTTGTTTCCTAGAATCTCTAATGCCTTAATCAATTTTATCCTCGAATCCCTGGGGTCAATGACTTCATCAATATAGCCTTTGGCTGCAGCGATGTAGGGGTTGGCAAATTTGGCCCTGTATTCATCTGTCAGGTCCTGCATGGTCTGCTCAGGACTCAGTGCGTTGATTACGGTATGGCGGTAGATAATATTGACTGCGCCTTCCGGCCCCATGACTGCGAATTCTGATGACGGCCAGGCGTAATTGATATCCCCCCTTAAAGGCTTGCTGCTCATGGCTATATACGCTCCGCCGTATGCTTTGCGTATAACGATAGAGATTTTCGCAGTTGTAGCCTCAGCATAGGCATACAGCAATTTTGCTCCATGCCTGACAATTCCATGATGCTCCTGCTCAATACCCGGCATATAGCCGGGCACATCTACCAGTGTTATGATCGGTATATTGAAACAGTCACAAAAACGTATAAATCTGGCGGCCTTGTCGGAAGCATCTACTGTCAACGCACCCGCAAAATACATCGGTTGCTGTGCTACAATGCCGACACTTTTGCCGTCGATTCTAGCAAAGCCGACTATGATATTTCTGGCAAAATATTCCTGCACTTCCATAAAATCGCCATTGTCGATGATATTAAGTATAATTTTCCTCATGTCATATGATTTATTCGGGTTGCCAGGAACAAGACTCAGCAATTCATCTGAGGAACTATCATTCTGAGAGCATAAGCTGCGTCTGGCAGATTGCCTGTTATTTTGTGGAAGGAAACCAAGCAGTCGGCGTACCATGCCCAGACACTGTTCTTCTGTTTCGTATACAAAGTGGCAGTTTCCTGATTTGGTAGCATTGACCTTAGCTCCGCCGCTCTCCTCTGCGCTGATATTTTCGCCTGTGGCTGCCTGAACTACGGAAGGTCCGGTTATATACATCTGGCCAATGCCATCAACCATGAAAATAAAGTCGGTTAATGCCGGGGAATACGAGGCAGCGCCGGCGCATGGGCCCATAATTACTGATATCTGCGGGATAACACCTGAATACCTGATATTGCGGGCGAAGATTTCGCCGCATCCGGCAAGGGAAGATACGCCGTCCTGTATTCTGGCGCCGCCTGAATCCAGTAATCCCACAACCGGGCAGCCGCAGTCTGCTGCCATGTCCATGATTCTGCAGATCTTTTTGGCAGATACTTCTGAAATGGTGCCGCCAAGCACGGTAAAGTCCTGTGCATAGACAAAAACCTTTTCTGTGCTGATGTTCCCATACCCCGTAACTACCGAATCTCCCAGATATTGCTCTTTATCTAAGCCATTGTCATTGCTGTCCTGTGCTACCAGAGCTCCTATCTCTTCAAATGTTCCTGTATCCAGCAGAAGCGCTATTCTCTCGCGGGCAGTGAGTTTGCCTTTGATGTGCTGGCTTTCTATGCGTTTAATGCCGCCGCCCAGGGATGAGCGATACTTCATCTCGTTAAGCTCATCCAGTTTGCTGTGGATATCTGTTACGGGGAATAATTCTTTTTCTTCATTTTGGTAATTAATACTTGTTGTCATGGGGCTTATTTTAAGTGCAGGGAGAACTGGTAACAAGGTACTTTAGTATGTGTACGTAAGGGCGGACGAAATAAAACCACGAATTGTTGTTTAGTATCACCAGGAGTGCTAAAATCGGAGGGTATCTACAGGTAGAAGAAGGCATTGATTAAATATGACAGACAAAAAGATTTCTATTATTCTGGTTGATGATCATCCGTTGCTGAGGAAGGCCTTGAAAGACGTTCTGGATGAGGAGCCGGATTTAAATGTAATTGCCGAGGCCGCGGATGGTGAAGAAGCGGTAAAACTGTCCCTGGAATTGGCACCTGATATTGTTATTATGGATATCAGCATGCCTAAATTAAACGGGCTGGAGGCGATTAAACAAATTAAGTCACTAAAACCGGGTATTATCATCATGGCTTTAACCGTACATGTCGAGGATGAATTTATCCTGGAAATTCTGCAGGCAGGGGCTGCGGGATATCTGGTTAAAAGCGTATATGGCAAGGAGGTTGTCCAGGCGATCAAAGCTGTGGCTTCGGGGGACATGGTGTTTTCTCCTGCCATAGGTAAAAATTTGTTAAAACATGCTGCCAAATATCCTGTAAGGCCGGTGGCGCTGCAGGCGGGTGAAAAGCTCAGCATCAGAGAAATGGAAATATTGAAATTGACAGCTCATGGCAAGAGCAATCAGGATATAGCCAATACCTTGAATTTAAATTTACGTACGGTTAAGGGATATTTGACAGAGGTATTTTCCAAGTTGAATGTCAGCTCAAGGACGGAAGCAGTTATTACCGCGCTGAGAGCCGGCATTATCACCACAGATGACATCCAGTAGGTATAATTATATTGAATTTCACTTTTGTACAGCCTGCCAAAACAAAATCGATTATTCACAATAAGCATTTCTGGATAATTTTAGCTATGATGCTTTTCCTGGCTATGCTCTATAATGCTACCTTTTTCCCTTTTGCAGAATTCCCCTCCATTTTCGAAGATATTTCTACTGCCAAAGGAGTTCATGCCATTATTTCCAGCTTCTTATTCCTCATACCCATTCTGTATTCCAGTGTGGTGTACAAGATAAAAGGCACTTTTATTACCTGGACCTGTTTTTTGATTATCATCCTGCCCAGGGCAATCCTGGAATTTCGCAGCTTGGAGAATCTGTTGATTATCGGGCTTTTCGCGCTGGTTACATTGCTCATCAGCATTCTTATGGCCTTGGATTATAACCCGGTTATAGAGGGCCAGGGTGATGTACTCAGAAGAACTACCAGGTGGCATTCCCTGGCGCGTTTGTTGAAAATCCGGGACTATGAACGCCAGTATGTAGTCAGAAAGCTACATGATAATATCATTCAATCATTGCTGGTAATAGCAAACAGGGTAAATGCCTTAGAGAGTGGAAAATATGGCGCTATTACCATAACGTCAAAAAAGAACCTGGAGGCTATACAGGGAATGCTGTTGCATATGATCGATGATGTGCGCAGGTTAAGTCAGGATCTCAGACCCAGCATACTCGATAATGTGGGACTACTGCCGGTATTGAGGTGGCACGCAGACAGGGTTTCGCATGAGAGCGGTATCAAGATTGAAATTGTAGTCAGAGGTATGGAATATAAGCTTCCACCGGAAAACGAAATTATCATTTACCGTATAGTTCAAGAGATATTCAAAAATATTGTCCAGCATGCCAGGGCTACCTATGCCAGAATATCTCTTGATTTTGCCAGCGGCGGTATCAAGCTGCTGGTTGAGGATAACGGGCAGGGTTTTGGCATGCCTCCCAGCCTTTCCAGCTTTACTGATGAGGGCAAATACGGAATTGATAGAATCATGCAGCAGGCGAAGTTACTGGACGGAACGGTAAGTATTGTATCTTCGGCGGGACATGGCACATCTTGTGAAATTTTATTTCCTGCATAGCTTTGAACTCGTTCTGCACGATGTTTTAAAAAGGAACGATATGAAGAAAATTCTCTTACCCGGTTTAATCCTGATCTTGGCCGCAGTGCAGTTTTTTTGCAGTTGTACTGACCCTGTTGCCGACCATGTTCAAAAAGGGGACATTTACATGTCGGCCAATCAATGGGAGCAGGCCGTCGATGAATATAGTGAAGCTATGAAGCTCAATCAGACGGATGCGGAGATCTATTATAAAAGAGGTATCGCTTATAGAAAGGCACAGAACTACCCTGCTGCGGTGAATGATTTTAGCCAGGCTGTTAATTTGGCTCCTGATATGGCGAGAGCTTATGCTGACAGGGGACTAACACTGGCGATTATGGACGATATTGATATGGCTATTACAGATATGGATAAGGCTATCGATTTAGATCAGAATATGGCACGCGCAGTTGAAGATGACATGGCAGAGGCCTATTTCAAGCTGGGTGTTGCATATCGCCAGCGGGGGAAAATGATACATGCGCAGGCTTTCCTGGGCAAGGTGGTCCATCTCGCCCCAGAAATGCCAGAAGTCTATCTCGAACGTTCGAAAGTTTATAGCTTTAACGGTGCATTTGACCAGGCGATTGCTGACTTAAACAAGGCTATTAAATATGCACCTGATTACATGCCGGCCTATGTATTACGCTGCCAGGCTTTTATCGTTAAAGAAGATTATCCCCGGGCATTGGCGGATGCCGCAAGTGTTATTGAATTGGGTGATTTATCATCCCGTTCTTTATATCTCAGGGGTTACGTATATTATTTAATGGGTGAACATAATCTGGCTTTGTCTGACTTAAATGAGGCCATAAAACTGGACAATAAAAATGCTGAAGCATATTTTATAAGAGGTCGTTTGTATATGGATAAAGGCGCCTATGCGAAGGCGCGGGCAGATTTTACGAAAGTCTTAGCGCTTTCATCGGACATTCAATTAACATGGAAAGCCGAAGGCTATCTTGCGGAGATAGCTGATAAATGAATTTGCCTTGTCTGAACTAAATTATTGCCTGGTGGCAATTTCCAGGTTCTTTATGGTAGGCCGTACAGGATTCGAACCTGTGACCATCTGATTAAAAGTTCGGGTCTTTGGTTCCAGATACGAAAGGAGGTGAAAAAGGGCTTCTGGACACCCTGACTCGGCCTGACACCCTGATTTGTTTTGACACCCTAATTATGGCCTGTATCACAGGGCCTTAACCGACAAAATAAAAGCGGAGGTTAAGACCCAGATGAAAAGACAACAAACAAGTTCATCGAATAACAAAACCCTGGCCAGTCTTATCCAGTATTACGAGACGTGCAACAAATGCGAAGGGAAAAGCCCCAAGACAATACTATTTTACACGTCAAACCTGAACCAATTTCAATTTTACATAATAAGCCGTCATCTTCCCGATTCAATTGATAAAATTAATATCAATTTGTTGCGGGACTATGTCGCCCACCTTATCAA
>CAZTHJ010000027.1:11299-11535 GCA_964613565.1 uncultured Dehalococcoidales bacterium
GCGGGCATTTTTCAGTTGGTTACACCGCGAAAGTTTCATAAAGGAAAATATCGGCCGCAATCTTAAACCGCCCAGGATACCCAAGAAAATCATTTCAATTTTATCTGACGAGGAGATAAAGGCCATTCTGGGCTCATTTAATCAGAACAACCCCACTGATTTCCGGAATAAAACAATATTTATGATATTGATTGATAGTGGGCTTAGGATCGGCGAGTTAACAGGCTTAAAAATGT
>CAZTHJ010000028.1:0-813 GCA_964613565.1 uncultured Dehalococcoidales bacterium
GGCCACGCGGGCAGCCTCCATTCCACCCGGCCCACCACCAACAACCACTACTTTTTTAGACTTCTCTGCTCTCTCGATCTTGTTATAGGGGGTGCCCATGGCAGCATTGATGCGGCAGTGGCGCAAAAAGGTAACGCTCTGGTCCAGGCAGTTTCCGCAGGCCGTGCAGGGAGCGATATCCTCCAGCCTGTTCTCTGCCAGCTTGCGGGGCAGGTCAGGATCGCTCATTAGAGCGCGGTGCATGCCGATGAAATCTGCCCTGCCCTCGCGCAGATATTTTTCACCCAGCTCAGGCTTGATCTTGCCCACGGCAATGATGGGTATTTTGACCAGCTTGCCGATTTCCTCGCACATGATGATATTGGCGCCTGCTCCTCTGCCGCTCCGGTTATACTCAGGGGGAAATTTCTCCAGGGGGATAGGGGGTTCGGGATAGAACATATAGTCCGGCAGGAATCCGCCGGCATGATAGGCCAGCCACCCATTACGGATCATGAGAGCATCCGCTCCTGCTTCCTCAAACCATTTGGCATTCTGTTTGGCATCGGCAAAGGTGAGGCATTTGCTGTTTTCCACGCCGTAGGTGATGCCGACCTCGATGCCGTTCATGCATACCACCACAGGAAAATCGGCGCCGCAGAGCTGCTTGATGCCACGGATTACTTCCAAGGTAAAACGCGCCCTTTTTTCCGGCGTGCCGCCATACTCGTCCTGCCTCCTGTTCCAGAAAGGCGAAAGAAAATTATGGAAGATATGGCTGCTGCCGGCATTGATATCCACACCATCAAAGCCGGCCTTCTTGGCCCGCAGGGC
>CAZTHJ010000028.1:888-5500 GCA_964613565.1 uncultured Dehalococcoidales bacterium
TGTCAATGTTCACGGGGGAGGCGCCGATGGGCGGCCCCTCAAAGGTAGCCGGGGCATTGTTGAAAAGGGGCGACTGCCAGGGCCCGTCATGCTCCATCTGCATGAAGGTGGGGCAGCCGTACTTGTGAATCACGTCCACAAGCTCCTTCATGCCCTCGATATATTTATCGTCGTCCATGCGGTAGCGCGGGCGCCAGCGTGCCCCTTTGGGATAGTCCATGGTTGGTGCCTCTACACATATCAAGCCCACCCCACCTCTTGCCACCGATTCATAGAAGGCCAGCGTGGTTTGATTCATGTGCAGCTCGTCCTCGTGCCAGGACATCATGGATGCGGCTGTTTTATAAATACGGTTCCTCGTTTTAACCTTCCCGATATAGCCGGGCTGGAGCAGTTTTTCATATTTTTTGTTGTCGGCCATGTGAAATCATCTCCTTTCGAATAATATGCGGCGCTAATAATATATATGATTTCATGTCCAGATTCAATGGTCACTTCATGCATGAAGTATTTTATGCGTGGAATACAAAGGACTAAACCATCATATCCCATGGTTTCAGGTTGGGTTTATTCCAACCAGTTCGGCTTTATATACCCTGCATGCAAGACCCCGGATATTAAATGAACCCATTTCAGGGTTAAACGGCGGCATATCAGAAGTAAGGGTATTATAATTTGCATCCGCCCAACCAAAACTATCCTTATATCCCCTCTCCGGGAACCACCAGGCATGGTCGAGCATAACCACCCTGGGGTCAACGCTATTTGATACACTGGCCTTCTGTTGAATCCTCCCGTGCCCAGTTTCTATATATACCCAGTCGCCATCAGCTATATCTAGACCAGCGGCTGTTTGAGGATGAATGATAGCTATCGGGTCCGGGTGATAACCGCGGAGGCCGGGGATCTGCCTGCCTCCGGAATGCCTGTACACAGATAATTTATGTGTTGTACAGAGTAGAGGATATTCTCCCCTTTCGGTATAAATAATCGATTTGTCATACGATTCGTGATATACAGGCAAGGGTTCAAATCCCCAGGCCTCAAGCCGGCTCGAATATATTTCGACCTTTTTGGAAGGAGTCCTAAAACCAGTCTTCTCATATGTCCTATACCAAATTTGCGGAGGACTGGCCTCTAACCAACCCTTTTCCCTAAACTCCTTATATTTCATGCCTGCGGGTTCCAGTATAGTATCCCAAAAATCCTCAATCTTATTCCAGAAATATTCTGCCAGTCCCAGCTTCTTCGCCAGACCGTTTATTATCTCGTGATCCGAATGGCACTCGCCAATCTGTGCCACCTTTCGCTGGACCCGAGCCAGCCTACCCATTGGCGGCATGGCAATACCATCGTATTCCAGATAGCTGGCTGCCGGAAACACGATGTCAGCCAGAGCTGCTGTGGGTGTCATAAACATGTCAGATACCGCCAGAAAGTCCAGCCGATTGAATGCCCTATACGTCTGCTGAATATCAGGCCAGGATGAAAGAGGATTGGACGCCTGAATATAGGCAGCTCGAATACGATAAGGCTCTGCTTCCAGGAGAGACTTAATAACGGACTGGGGCAAAACGTAACGGAAATCCGGGAGCAACCCCAGATCTGCTCCGACTTTGTTTTTTCGCTTATCACTCGGGATTTCGTCACGCAGCTCCAACTGCGATGACCAGCGCCCCAGCAACCATTTGGCAGGTTGCTGCAGGGTATTAGAGCGAAATTCTGAATCCGGCCCCTCAATTTCCCCACCAGGCACACCGAGGTTACCGGTTATTGCCATAAGAATGGCCACGGCACGACCGACCTGAAAGCTGTTTATATTGTGGTCGAGCGCATTGCCCCATTCGATGTGTCCCGGTCTGGCGCCTGCATATAACCTGGCGGTTTTTTGAATTAGTTCTGCTGGAATCCAGGTCATTTCAGCCACTTTGTGCGGGGTATAATCCTTAACGTGAACTTTGAGTTTATCTAGGCCCACCGTCCAGTTATGAACGAAATCCTTATCGTAAAGCCCCTCTTCAATGATTATATTAATTATTCCCAATGCCAGAGCCAGGTCCGAACCGGGCCTGACTTGCAGCCATAAGTCCGCCTTTTGGGCAAGACCTGTTTTTAAGGGGTCAATGACAACCAGTTTAGAGCCTTTTTTGATAGACTGCGCAAGGCCTTTATTAAGCAGAAAGCGCGTTTCGGCCGGATTAAAACCCCAAACT
Organism: uncultured Dehalococcoidales bacterium; assembly: GCA_964613565.1. GTDB lineage: Bacteria > Chloroflexota > Dehalococcoidia > GIF9 > UBA5629 > CAZTHJ01. Next base: position 3,102 of record CAZTHJ010000028.1, read on the forward strand.
AAAATAAATGCCGGCGGCTGACTATAATCTGCTCCAGGGAAAAAACCGAGAGTAATCTCCGCGGCCAGCATTCTGGGCACATGACAAACATGATCGGCACAGACCACATTTGGTGTGCCAAAGGCGTTTGCTAGCCGCACAAGATGCGTATCCATATAGCCCTTTGCAGAGCCGTGTACCATGACGACCCCTTCCGGGCCAGATTCGAGCTTAACTTTATTCAATGCCTCTGCTGTCAGGCTAAACGCTTCATCCCAGGATATCTGTTTCCATTTGCCCTGTCCTCTCTTCCCAATTCTTATTAATGGATGCTTCAAGCGGTCAGGATGGTAAAGATATTCCAGACTTGCCATCCCTATGGGACAAAGACTACCCAAGTTCGGTGGGGCTTCCGGATCTCCCCTTATGTCAATTACCTTGCCCCCATCAATTGTAACCAGGATACCGCAACTGCCTGCGCAAAGATTACATGCACTTTTTATCACTTGTTCTGAAGTCATTAATTGTATGCCTCTCTAAACGGCAAAAATATGGATGGCAGTCTCGACAGCTGACATCTTATCCGAACCATATATAATCAAATATTATTTAGGCCTGAGTTCATCTCCCGTTAATGTCCATCAATCAACTCCAATGGCTACAAATAACAGATCTATTTAACGCTGAACCCGCCATCGACAACCAGATTATGCCCGATAACATATGACGCGGCATCCGAACACAGCCATACCACTGCCTCCGCCACCTCTTCCGGATTAGCTTCACGTCCCAGAGGTGCTTCCTTAACCGCCGCTGCCACAAACTCAGGCTCAGAAGCCAGCATCCGAGTGTGCATAGGTGTACCCACCATGCCGAATGGGCAGACCGAATTGATGCGCACGTTTGCCCTGGCATATTCCAGCGCCGCCGATTTTGTCAATCCAATGACACCCCATTTGCTGGCAGCATAAAAGGAGCCATTTGGAGAACCAATTATTCCCGCTACTGAAGATGTATTGACTATAGCTCCCCCACCATGCTTGATCATATAGATTATCTCGTATTTCATACAAAGCCATATGCTTTTAAGATTTGCATCCATGATTTGAGCCCAGTCGGTTTCAGTACCCTCAATCAGCGCAGTCCTGTCTCCGCGTCCAACATTATTATGCGCACAGTCAAGCCGCCCATACGTATCTACCGTTTTTTTAACAAGCATTTCTACTTCATTGGCCTTAGTTACGTCTGCCTTAACAAATATAGCTTCCCCGCCTACTTTATTAATTTGCCGGGCCGTTTCTTCGCCTTTTTCAACATCTATGTCGTCAATCACCACCTTGGCTCCCCTTTTAGAGAAAGCCAGCGCAGAACACTTACCGAGCCCTGCCGCTGCTCCGGTAATTAGTACGACCTTGCCTTCAAATGTATCTGTCATTTTTAACCCTCCCTTTATTTTGAATAATCTGATACCACGAGTAATCAGCTCTTCACTAAATCTCAATAACTGTATTAAATGCACTGTGGATGGCAGACATCAGGTTTCCCGGCCTGATACAATCGCCAATCACATGTATCTCATTTGCCAGACCTTTAAATGACTGCGCCTGCTCAATTAGAGCCTGATAACCCAAAGCTAAAACCACGGTATCCGCAGGTATTTTGTATCTTCTCCAATTTTTATCCACTATCGTGACAGCTGTATCATTTATTTCCTCAAGTTTCACCTCAACCTTAATGTCAACCTTGTATTGATGCAGCAATTCTATTAAACGGCATTGCGTTTGAAAGCCGGCATCGATGGCAATATCCTCTTTACTAATCATATCGATAAGGACAACATCCTTGCCCTGCTGGGCGAGCAGCAACGCTGTTTCGCAGCCGACAAGCCCAGCCCCTGCAACTACCGCCCTTTTCCCAATTTCAACTCTTCCGATATCCACGTCACATGCCAGAACCACATTGGCTCCTTTGATACCAGGTATGTTTGGAATGACAGGCTCTGCTCCGATTGCCGCAATAATAACATCAGGCTTCTCCTTCTTAATATAATCAGGTGTCGCTTCTGTTAATAATTTCACCTTTACCTTTGATTTGGTTGTCTGCATAATCAACCAGTCCAGGTACCTTTTCATATCGGTTTTAAAAGAGGGAGCCGCCGCATAGCGGAGTACACCGCCCAGAGCTTTCTCCTTCTCGCATAATATCACCTGATGTCCCCGCGAATCAGCGGTTAATGCTGCCTGCATACCAGATGGCCCACCACCAATTACCATAACCTTCTTTTTCCTTTCTGCTGGTTTAATATTTTGAAGCTCAACTTCCCGACCGGCTACTGGATTAACGGCACATCTGACAGGAGCGTTATTGTACCCCGTCCTCCAATCCACACAATACATGCAGCGCGTACAAGGTCTTATTTC
>CAZTHJ010000028.1:5524-7411 GCA_964613565.1 uncultured Dehalococcoidales bacterium
CCTTATTGAGAAGTTCCGGATCCGCAAGCAGGGCACGCGCCATGGCAATTATATCTGCTTTTCCCTCGGCGATAATGCTGTCCGCCATTCCCAGATCCATAATTGAACCCATACAGGTCACCGGAACCTGCACCGATCTTTTTATCTTTTCTGTCCATGGCAGTATATAGGCATGGGAGAGATAGGTAGGGTGCATCCACAGCCCGTATATAGGATTGACGCCCATCGTGCCCAATGATACATGCACAAGGTCTATTTTATCCTGAATAATTTTTATAAACTCTATAGTCTCATCCAGCTGCATACCACCGGGAACAAGCTCCTCTGCGCTGATGCGATACTCTATAGCCAGCTTGTTTCCTACTCTGTTCCTGATTTCGGTTAATACCTCACAGGCAAATCTGGCTCTGTTTTCCAGGCTACCACCATATTGATCCTTCCTTTTATTCCAATAGGGAGAAGCAAACTGACCGAGCAGCCATCCATGTCCCCCATGTAGCAAAACCATGTCGAAACCGGCTCTCATACAGCGATAGCAGGCACTGGCAAACTGATTGACGATGGTATTTATCCTATCCTCATCCATTTGAACAGATTGTATTTTGTTGGATCCTGCTATGAATGTTGTGGCGGAGGGTGCTACGGGCTTCTTATCGGTACCTATTAAACCACATGCGCCACCCGCACCGGAATGATTTATTTCGATAGATATCTTTGCACCATACGTATGGACAGCCTCAGCTAGCAAACTAAGCCCGCCGATCGCTCCATCGTTATCTAGGTTGAGCTGCCCATAATGGTCCTTGGAATAAACATAATCCACTGAGGATTCTCCAATGGTCACCAGCCCGACTCCACCCCTGGCAAATACGCGGTAAAATTCGACAGTTTCTCGAGACACAAAACCAGTGTAATCAAAACATGGCACCATGGGGGCCAGTTCGATTCTATTTTTTACCTCAACATTGCCTATTCTAAAAGGCGAAAAAATATGCGTTAAGTCTGTCATCTCCATATGATTAATATCCTTCATCAAATGTATTGCGTCTGGTCAGGCAAATAGCTGTCTAATATATATCTGTTCCTATTTGGCTACATGACTGGGGATGAAAAATTATCAACAATCTTTTCAAGCTGCTACAGGCGAACTAATACAAGAGGCCTGGCAGCCATATCACAAGCTCAGGTATCAGAAATAGAAGAGCCAGACATATAACGGTAGACAATACAAATGGGAATATTCCCTTGAAAATGACATTTATAGGTAATGTGGGTAGTACTCCTTGAAGGGCAAATAACAGCGTAGCAAAAGGAGGAGTGATCACCCCGACCTGTATCGTCATGGTTACCAGTACGGTAAACCATACTGGATTCAACCCCATTGCGACTGCCACGGGGTGAAAAATTGGTACAAGAATCAGAAGCATCGGTAGAATATCTATAAAAAATCCCAGGACGAAGAAAATTATCAATATAAACAGTGCATATATCTGTGGACTGAGGTTCAAACCGCTGATGAAGTTTAGAACCACCCCAGACAGATTACACCAGGCGACAAAGCGGGAAAAGATAATCGAACCTATGATAATCAGCAAAATCATGCCGATAATTTTCCCTGCTGCTATTAGAGCATCGATAAAATTATGTCTGGTGAACCTTTTCATTACGAGGCCAATGACCAGGGCACCGACACAACCCATGGCTCCACCCTCATTTGCAGTAAAAATCCCGGCGTATATACCACCGATAATAAACAGAAATAAGATTACAATTGGCCCACCATATTTTAGTGAAACCAGCCTGTCTGGCCAGGAGGATTTGGGACCACGAGGGCCGAGCTGAGGATCTATACGGCATCTTATCACTATATTTAATGTAAAGAGGCTG
>CAZTHJ010000028.1:7425-11477 GCA_964613565.1 uncultured Dehalococcoidales bacterium
ACACCCGCAATGAAAAGTACCCCGATACTTTGTCCGGTTAGAATGCCATAAATAATAAACCCCATACTGGGAGGGATCAGAGGGCCTATGGTTGCACCCGCAGCGATAGTGCCTGAAGACAGATAATCTTTGTAACCGTATTTCTTCATCTGCGGATAGGCGATGGTGCCCATCGTAGTTACAACCGACAAGGAGTCACCCACTATTCCGGCCATGGCAGTAGATGCGACAATGGTAGCCATGGCCAGACCTCCACGCAGGTGTCCAATCCAGCGATAAAATGTTGTATATACATCTTCACCAAACCTGGCGTAAAGACACAGATATCCCATAAGTATAAAAAAGCAGACGACAGACCACGTATAATTAGACGCGGTTGAGAATACTTCCACCCCAACAACATCATAGGCCGTTGTCATCCCGCGTATATGCCCGACCATCAGCATACCGGCAAGTAAAAGCGAAAAAGAGGTTGGCAATCCTGTAAACATAAGTGCCAGCATAAAGATCACACCAATGAGCCCCACCAGAGGCAATCCAAGAGGCCACAATTTTGGCTGCACCCAGAAGACAGCTATAATGAATATACAGATGGGTACACCAAATATAATTAGCCAGTGGTAATATTTTAAGTGAAGTTTTATCCCCGCAAGGATATTCCCAAAAAAGTCCCGCACAAGCAATATCAGCAATATAAGGGTACCCAGCACCATGGCCGCTTGAAATGGTACCGCCGGTATGAATATGGCAGTTCCGTGTTGTCTGTTTTGGTCGATGAAAAATAACAATTGATCAATACACCGCCAACATACAATGACAAACAATGCAATACCAATAATTGTCGTGATTGTTGACAGGATCAATTTAGCCCTTTCTGCTAGCCGCTCTGTAATAATGCTGACTGTAACATGCCCTTTCTTTTCATGAGTATAGGCTATGGTAAACGCAACCAATAGAACCAGCATAACCTCGGTATATTCCTTGACACCCATGATAGGTCTGCTGAAGATATAGCGCAGGATGACATCAACGAAGTTAAGACACATCATTATGAAGAAGATACCCAGCCCCACAGCATTCAGCCATCGGCTGAATTTACCTACTTGATCAAGAGCGCTATGTGCCCGGGCGATCCAGCTATAAAACACGCCGTTATCCGAACCGACATCACTAATCGCCTGCGTCATTAATACCTCTCTTAAGCATAATAATCCTTATGACTATCGGTTAATACTGTACATTGGAGATGATGTCTGCGGGATCCCGAGTATATCCCGCAGACATCAATATCTATTTATGCTAATTATGAGTCTCTATTACCTTTAAGGCTTGATCTCGTATTCTGCCGTAGCATACTTTTTAGATAATGCCACATAATCAGCATGAAACTCTGATCCCGGCAGGCCTTTGGCTTCCAAAGCTGCAACAAACTCAGCGCGCACTGGCTCGTCAGCCTTAACAAACTTTGCCAGCTCGCTGGGAGGAAGGGTGATCATATTGGTGCCGAACTCCTTGGGCAAACGGTTATAGGTATCCTTGTAAGCAAGTATCTGGGACTTGTCAGCCATATCAATGGCCTGCGACATTGTGTCAGTAAAAACTTTCTGCACGTCGGCCGGCAGCTTATCCCACGTTTGCTTATTCATGAATACACTCATGAGTCCTTGTAACATTGGAACATTGTGGATATTTTTTATCACATCTGCCCACCTGTACGTGATCATCTCTGGCAGGGTAACCACATTGCCACCATCCGCTATGCCTTTTTCCAGGGTCTGGAAAAACTCAGGCGGGGCGGTACTTACGGGGATCTGTCCCAGAGCCTGCGCTCTTTTGGCAGGAAACGGACCGCCACAGATCATCTTCAAACCAGCCGCATCTTCAAATGTTTTTACCTGTTTTTTTGTGGTGCCCATCCAGCCTGGCGACATGCAAAATACAAGTAGCGGTTTAATTTTGGCATATTCCGCCTGCATTTCTGGATATTTCTGATAAAGTTCATTGAATACACGGCTTGGGCGCCAGGCAGTCGTATCATACATCGGACTGGTTATTATCTGTTCTAGTTCAAAATCAGGTGTTGCATGGATCATAACTGTAGCCATATCCACAATACCCTTAATTACACCGTCATATTCTTGTGGCACTCCTAGAAGCTCACCATTATAATGCATTTCAAATTTAACTTTACCCTTGGTTTGTTCCTCTATCATAGCAAACCATGGTTTGTAGATGCTGACAACCATATTATTGGTTTCCGGATCATGGGTGTTAAATATCAATGTAATGGGTTTAACTTCTGACGTGGGAGCAGTTGTAGGCTGGGAAGGAGTTGCCGGCTGCTGAGTACAGCCGATCAGTACAGGGATAATAAAAACAATGACCAAACATAAAATACCGATAAACCTCAATTTTTTCACTTTTACGTCTCCTAGTTTATATTTGTTTGATGCCAAGTATGATGATTTCTCTCTATTTCCACCTCCTGTTCATTTTTAGATTTCTACGGCAAGGTTAAAGGCGTCATGAATTGCCGCCTGGAGATTTCGCGGGCTGGCGCAGTCTCCAATAATATATACTTCAGGAGCCAAATCCTCAAATGCTTTTGTTTCTTCAATTTTGGGTATATAACCTGTAGCCAGGACTACCGTATCCGCCGGGATCTCAATGCGTTTCCATTCTCTGTCAATTACCGTGATACTGCAGTCCTTTATCTCTTCCATCTTGACTTCAGTTATGATTTCCACGTGATGCTGCTCTAACAGGTCCAACAATACAAACCTGTTCATGGCTTTGGCATCTTCTGCCACTTCTGACTCAGGGATCATATCTATTACTTTAACCTTCTTGCCCTGTAACGCCAGCTCCAGTGCAGTTTCACATCCCGTAAGCCCAGCACCTACAATTACCACTGAATCCCCCGTTTTTACTTTGCCCGTGTCTACATCACCGGCCAGCACTACGCATGGATTGTTCTTGCCCGGAACGTCAGGTAAATAAGGTTGTGCACCCAGGGCAAGTATCAGTACATCAGGTTTGCATTCTTTTATAGATTCAGCGGTAGCGGAAGTATTTAATTGTACGGTAATCGGTGATTTAAGTGTCTGGTTGATCAGCCATTCTAAATATCTTTTCATATCGGTTTTAAACGAAGGTGCAGCCGCCATACGAAGGGCTCCTCCCAATTCAGTCCCCTTTTCAATGAGCGTAACATCATGCCCCCTGGATGAAGCTACCAGCGCCGCTTCCATCCCTGCAGGCCCACCACCAACTATGGTTACTTTTTTCTTGTGCTCAGCGGGGCGAATATATGAATATTCAGTCTCCCTTCCGATTACAGGATTGACCGCGCACTTTACAGGAAACTCATTGCGAGGCCCCTCCGAACATGAGCCACAGCGCAGACACGGCCGTGTATCTTCTGCCATGCCGCGGAAGGCCTTGGTGACCAGTTGGGGGTCCGCAATATGTGCACGCCCCATGGCAACAAGATCGGCTTTACCTTCAGCAATTATTTTCTCCGCCATGGCGATATCAGTAACCGAGCCAACACATGTGACGGGAATGCTCAAGGCCTTTTTTATCTTTTCTGCATAGCGCAATGTATAAGCATGAGGCAGATATGTAGGCTGGAGATGATAAGGTGCATATTTTAAATCTGTTACCAGCCCCAATGATACATTTACCAGATCAATTTTGTCCTGTATAATTTTGAGGAATTCAATCGTTTCATCCTCGTGCATCCCGTCAGGTGTAAGTTCATCCGCAGAAATACGATATTCCAGTGCAAGCTTATTGCCTACCTTTTTTCTGATAGCCGTAAGCACCTCTATCACAAATCTGGCCCTATTTTCTAGGCTACCCCCGTATTGATCCCTGCGCTTGTTTGCATATGTACTGGCAAACTGGGCCAGTAGATGTCCGTGGCCCCCGTGAATCATTACCATCTCAAATCCGGCCAGCAGGCAGCGATAACAGGCAGTGGCATAATTTTCGATAACGCGGTCGATCATATCCTGATCCATTTCTTTGACGCGGACGGGCTTCCTTCC
>CAZTHJ010000029.1:0-11289 GCA_964613565.1 uncultured Dehalococcoidales bacterium
CGGGTGTTCTTTGCGTGCCGCGGGAGGCGGCACGCGCCTGCGGCACGTTCTGGCTTAATATGGCCATGATCTCCGTTTGGGCTTTCTCCGGAGTAACGCCGAAGCTCTCCATTACGCCCGCTGCTGTACCTTCATGTTCGCGCAAAAGGCCAAGGAGCAAATGCTCCGTGCCGATATAGCTGTGGTTTAACCTCCTGGCCTCGTCTACCGCCAGTTCGATTACCTTTTTAGCCCTGGGTGTAAGCCCGACCTCGCTGCTGGATGTCTTTTCTCCCTTGCCCACAACAAATTCAATTGCAGCCCTGATTTTCGGCGCAGAAATTCCCAGGCTGTTCAGCGTCTTGCATGCAATGCCATCTTCTTCGGCAATCAGCCCCAGCAGAATATGTTCGGTGTCTATATAGTTGTGGCCGAAGTGCTGAGCTTCCTCCTGAGCCTTTGTGAGTGCTCTTCTTGCTCTCTCTGAGAACTTTTCAAATCTACTTGCCATCTTTATGCCTATCCTTCGCGTTCCGAGCCATTGCTTGCGAGACTGTCTGAGTGCAGGTATCTATGATTATTATTGATTCTAAATTCGATTATAAGAAATTTGTATTGGTAAGTCAAAGAATATAACAAGTAGTTTGTCAGCATTAGCAAATTTGAAAAAAGGGTACTGTCAAGAGTGGAAAAAGGTGAGGGATCACTTTAATAACCCCTGGCGGTGGCATATTTTCCCAAAAAGTCTCCTTTCCAGTATCGTCTGCGCTGAGGCGTTTCACTTCCGTGTTCGGAAAGGGAACGGGTGGTTCCACCTCGCTCTAACCACCAGGAGATTATTAACTCATTCAACATATAAACTATATGTTGCTCTATAATATAAGACTTTAAGAGTGATTTGTCAAATACATATTGAGATTTCTGTCATAGCTTTGGCATTTGATTGACTATTGCTATACAGAATGCTATTGTAAGACTGGAGGTCGAGTATTAAAAACGAGGTTGCATTTATGAACTATGGAAGAGAATTATTAAAGGGAAGTACAGATTCGCTTTTACTGTATATGATCAGTACCAAGCCATTATACGGGTATCAGATAATTAAAGACCTTGAAAAAAAGAGTAACGGATACTTTCAGTTCAAGGAAGGAACCTTATATCCTGCGCTGCACCGGCTGGAAAGGGCTGGATGGATCAGAGGAGAGTGGCAGAAGCTGGATAACGGGCAGGAAAGACGATATTACAATATTACTGCGAAAGGCCTGGAAGCTCTCAATCAGAGGCTCCAGACCTGGCATGGTTTTTCAGCTGCGGTTAATTTGATACTGGCTATAGAATAGAGCCTTGCAGAAATATTTTCAGCTTGAGAAAACGCCATGAGCTATCTGGGAGAATTGCGGGAGTGCTTGAAGCTGGAGTCTTCTATCAAAGATGATGTTTTGCTGGAATTGAATGGCCATCTAGAAGACAAGAGTAGAGATTTGGTAGCCAGCGGCCTCAGTGACGAGGTAGCCAGGCTGGAGGCCATTGAGTCCCTCGGCTCTTCGAGGCTTCTAGCTAAACAAATATATGAAGTGTACAGTCAGGGCACATGGAAACAGGCTTTGTGTGCAGCTTTGCCTCATTTTCTTGTAGCCGTGCTGTTTGCGTTGCATTTGCTGCCTAGTTTAATCTGGCTGGCTTGTCTGCTGTTGCTTTCAATGGCCACGGTTATCTATGGCTGGTGCCGTGGAAAGCCGGCATGGCTATTTCCCTGGCTGGGATCTCTATTATCTCCGGCGATTATTACGGGTATTGCATTGATCTATCTGCCTAATGGCTGGACATGGTTTGCTGCATTGACCTATATACCGCTGGCAGTTCTGGTGCTGATTATGGTAACGAAACAAACACTAAAAAGAGATTGGCTGTTTATTTCTTTGATGTTGTTGCCTGTTCCCATTGTATTAGGCTGGGTGCTGGCATTCAGCCTGGGAAATGCATATTTTAACCCTCAACATATATATGAATCCGGTTTATGGATAGCCTTATCTTTTGTTGTGCTGGCTTTAACAGTGGTTATTTTCGTAAGAGCCAGACAGCGCTGGCTGAAAATATGGACATTAGTTATACCGGAGATTTTAATTATCACTGTTGTTGTACTCAACAGCCAGAGCAATATCAGTTTTTGGGGATGGTTCTTTCTTTCTCTGCTGGCTTTGACACTTATGTTCTGTCCGGCCTTGATGGAGAGAACATATCACCGCACTTAGTTGGGCCTGTATGTTTTATTCTTCATCCCATAAAGGAACCTGTGCATTTCGGGCTGATTTATGCTTTATGCCGAGATGCTCGTAGGCCGGTAAAGTGATAATCCTGCCTCGAGGTGTACGCTCTAAAAAACCCAGTTGCAGCAGGTACGGTTCATATACATCCATGATAGTATCCGGCTCTTCACTGATAGCTGCGGCTATTGTTTCAAGGCCAACAGGGCCGCCGTTGAATTTCTCGATGATTGTGCGCAGCAACTTATGATCAATTTCATCCAGGCCAAGAATATCTATTTGTAGTCTGGATAATGCCTCTTGAGCCAGTTCCTGCGTAATATTCCCCGTCGCTGTGACTTCAGCATAGTCTCTTACGCGCTTGAGGAGCCTGTTTGCTACTCTGGGAGTGCCCCTTGAACGGCAGGCAATATGACTCAGGCTGCCATTTTCCACCTTGATATTCAGTATGCTGGCAGAGCGTGTGAGAATTTTTTCTATATCCTGGTTGCGGTAGAAATCCAGTCGGTAAGTTGTGCCAAACCTGTCACGTAAAGGAGAGCTGAGCAGAGCATATCTGGTGGTGGCGCCAATCAGTGTGAAATGCGGCAGGTTGAGTCTCAGACTGCGTGCCCCGGGACCTTTACCGATGATTATATCCAGGGCAAAATCTTCCATGGCCGGATACAGGATTTCTTCGACAACCCTGTTCAGCCGGTGTATCTCATCAATAAAAAGAACGTCATTATTTTGCAGGTTGGTCAGGATGGCAGCCAGGTCACCGGGGCGCTCAATGGCCGGTCCTGAACTGATCTTGATATTTACACCAATCTCCCCTGCGATAATGCAGGCCAGGGTAGTCTTGCCAAGGCCGGGTGGGCCATAAATGAGCACGTGGTCAAGCGTATCACCTCTTTTTAAGGCAGCTTTAATGGAGATGATTAAATTTTCCTTGGTATTGTCCTGCCCCACGAAATCGGCCAACTTTCTGGGTCTCAGGTTTGTATCTAACGACGCGTCTTCTATCTCCGGTGCCCCGGATGTGACCCTGGGTTCATCCTTGTTTTTTTGCATTATTACCGATTATAGCATAAGTCTCAGTTTGCGGACTGAAAAAAAGGAGGAGACTGGTTATTATCCAGTCTCCTCCCTGTATTGCATGCTTGATAATGCTTCAGTTCCTGTTATTGCACGTCAACTACTTCACTGCTACCTATTATTTCTGACGCAATGGAGCTGTCAGCCAGTACATTTTCCATTTCAGTATTTTCGTTTTGATCCTCTTCCATGGTATGAGGGCCCTGGGTAGGAATGAGCCTGCCGATAATTACGTTTTCTTTCAGTCCCAGCAGTTTATCTGTACTGCCCCAGATAGAGGCTTCGGTGAGAACTCTGGTTGTTTCCTGGAATGAAGCAGCCGCCAGCCAGCTGCTCGTATTAAGAGAGGCCCGTGTTATGCCCAGCAATACCGTTTGAGCGGTGGCCGGTTCGCCGCCTTCAGCGAGAGTCTTGGCATTTTTGTTTTCGTATTCAAACCTGTCAATGAGGTCTCCAGGAAGAAGATTCGTATCACCGGAGCTTTCTACGCGTACGCGCCTTAGCATCTGCCGGACTATCGTTTCAATATGTTTGTCATTGATATTGACACCTTGGGAGCGGTATACTCTCTGAACCTCTTCGACAAGATATTGATGTACAGCTTCCCGCCCCATGACATGCAAGATATCCTGAGGATCTATCGCGCCATCGGTAAGCTGCCCTCCGGCCTTGATCACATTTCCCGATTTGACACGTATGTGTCCGCCCGGCGGGATAATATATTCCCGCTGCTCTTTTTCCTCATATTGGACAAATAGATGCCCATCATCAATCAGTATCTGCCCTGTTACCCTGGCAATGACAGCGTTATCCTTGGCCGCGACCTGCTTGGCCTGCTTTCCTTCTGTTTTGTCGATTGAGTGCAGGAAATGGATTATCGGTGTTCCAGCCTCGATCCTTTCTCCTACACTGACTTTGCCCACGAGTTCACCCGTTTTTTTATTGACGAGTGAGCCGTCGCTGCTCAGGCTAAGTCCTTTCTGTGGGAGGCGGTATTCATCGAGGTAAACCTCCGAATTTGTCACTGTAATTTTGCGGGCATCCTCTGCCTCTGTTAATTCAACGGCGCCGTCGATCTCACTGATAACAGACAGCCCTTTGGGTACCCTGGCTTCGAATAATTCCTCTACCCTGGGTAGACCACTGGTAATATCGGCGCCTACCACACCTCCAGTATGGAAAGTGCGGAGGGTAAGCTGAGTTCCCGGTTCGCCGATACTCTGTGCTGCAATGATACCGACAGCGGTACCGGGCTTGACCATATCTCCGAGTGCCAGGTCACGCCCGTAACAGAGCTGGCATATCCCGCGTTTGGCATGACAGCAAAGCGGAGATCGTACATATACCTGGGATATGCCTGCTTCACTGATTTGTTTGGAGGCGGTCTCGTCGATAACCTCGTTTCTCTGCAGGATAATCTCCCCTGTTTCAGGGTGGACTATATCACTGGCGGCGACACGGCCGATAATGCGTTCATACAATGACGCCAGGAGTTTTTCACCGCTTTTCTCGCTCAGCCAGATACCCTCTTCTGATTCACAGTCATTCTGGAAGATGATCAAATCCTGTGCCACATCGATTAACCTTCTGGTCAGGTAGCCTGCGTCAGAAGTTCTCAATGCTGTATCCGCCAAACCTTTACGTGCTCCGTGAGTGGAGATGAAATATTCCATTACATTTAAGCCTTCGCGGAAACTGGATTTTATAGGGAAGTCTATGATCCTTCCGGAAGGATCGGTCATCAGTCCTCGCATGCCTGCCATCTGTGTGATCTGGCCGATGTTACCCTTGGCTCCCGAGTTAGCCATCATATAAATCCCGCCATAACGATCCATGGACTGTGAAACGGTTTCCTTTACTTTTTCCGTGGTGTCTGTCCATACTTGGACGGCCTTATCATATTTCTCTTCCTCGGTAATCAGGCCTTTGTTAAATTGGCCTTCAATTACGGCTATCTTTTCATTGCCCTCTTCGATTAATTTAGCCTTGGAGGCCGGTACTTCCACGTCGTGTGCGGCGATGGTTGTGCCTGATTTTGTAGCGAATTCAAAGCCCAAACGTTTTAAGTTATCCAGCATATCAGCGGCAGCCTGATTCCCCAGCAGGTGATAACACTCCGATACGATAAATTTCAGGATAGATTTATTCATGGTCTGGTTTAGGAACCAGCTGTCAAAATGTCTGTTTTCATCCGCTAAAACCTTACGTGATTCAACCATTTTTTTCAGCAGATCTGGCGCCAGGATGCTGTTAAACAGGATACGTCCTGCCGTTGTGCGTAACTTATTGCTGGAAGAGTCAATTTTCAGATTATTCCTATCGTCCATGCTGATGATACAGCGATTGTCAGTTTTTACCAGTAGCTCCTCGTCGATATTTATGATCCTGAGATCATAGGCTATCTGGGTTTCTTCAAAACTGCTGAACATGGGAGTTTTGCCCTCGGCCCTGGCCCGAATATTTGTCAGGTAATATATACCCAGCACCATGTCTAGTGTGGGAGTCATAACAGGTTCGCCGGAGCTTGGCAGCAGCATATTTTGGATGCTAAGCATTCTTTCCCTGGCTTCCCTGATGGAAGCTCTGGAAAGCGGGATATGAATAGCCATCTGATCGCCGTCAAAGTCTGCATTAAAGGCGGAACACACCAGCGGATGGATCTGAATAGCGCTGCCTTCAATGAGGACTACCTCAAATGCCTGTATGCTTAACCTGTGCAGGGTCGGTGCCCTGTTCAACAGCACAGGGCGATCCTTTACTACATCCTTGAGTATATCCCATACCTCTGGCCTAGCCCTTTCTACCTGTCTCCTGGCACTCTTGATATTATGTGCAAATCCTTGTTCAACCAGTTTGCGCATGACAAAGGGCTTGAACAGCTCCAGAGCCATTTGCTTTGGTACGCCGCATTGATGCAATTTCAATTCCGGGCCGCATACGATTACTGAACGGCCGCTGTAATCCACACGTTTGCCCAGCAGGTTTTGGCGGAATCTGCCCTGCTTTCCTCTTAGCATATCTGAGAGCGATTTCAGCTTATGCGTACTTGCAGCCACCGGCAGCCTGCCGCGGCGCCCGTTGTCGATGAGTGCATCAACAGATTCCTGCAGCATACGTTTTTCATTGCGTATAATGATGTCCGGAGCACCAAGTTCAAGCAGCCTTTTAAGCCTGTTATTGCGGTTGATAACCCTTCTATACAGGTCATTGAGATCGCTGGTGGCGAACCTGCCTCCATCCAGTTGTACGATAGGCCTGAGTTCGGGCGGCAGAACTGGCAGTACGGTTAATATCATCCATTCAGGCTTATTCGCGCTGCGGATAAAGGCTTCTATAACACGCAGCTGCTTATATGCCTTTTTACGACGCTGACCTGTGCTTGTTCTTACGTCACTATTTAATTTATCGCGCATTTCCTCAAGATTTATTGTTCTCAGTATGTTAAGGATTGCCCCCGCCCCCATAGCTCCTTCAAAGAATTCACCGTGTTTACGGGCAGTATCAGACAACATCTGGTATTCATTTTCGCTGAGAAGCTGCAGGCGTTTTAAATTCTCAATAAGAGATATTCTTTTTAAGATTTCATCTTTAAGCCTTTCGGCATCCCTTTTATCGTTATCGCTGATACTGGCTGGTTGCTGAGCGGAATCCTCTGCATTTTCAGCTTCCGCGCCATATTTCAGCAAGGCTAAATCAAGTTCAGACAACTGGTCGGCAAACTCCGCTTTTACCTTCTCCAATACTTCTGATTGTGCTTCAGGGTTAACCGAGATGGTGATGAACTGTGCGAAGTATAATACCCTCTCCAGTTTCCTTGGCGAAACATCGAGCAGCAGCGCTAATCGGCTGGGAACTCCCTTGGCAAACCAGATATGGGCGACCGGAGCGGCCAGTTCAATATGTCCCATCCTGGTACGCCTGACCCTTGAATGCTCCACTGTAACGCCGCACCTATCACAGGTTATACCACGGTAGCGTATTTTCTTGTATTTACCGCAATAGCACTCAAAATTTTTAGTCGGGCCAAATATCCTCTCGCAAAAAAGGCCATCCTTTTCCGGCCTTAGAGTGCGGTAATTGATTGTTTCAGGCTCTGTGACCTCTCCATAGGACCAGCTTCTTATCTGTTCGGGAGATGCTAAGGCTATTCTTATGGCATTAAAATCATTTACTTCAACCATTTAACTCCTCTAACTTGCTGGGTTTCAGCTTGGGTAAGATCTTTTTTCTTTCTTCGAAGAAATTCACCATTTCTTCCTCTTCATTCAATAGTTCAATCGCTAATCCCAGGCTCCGTAATTCCATGAATAGTACTTTGAATGATTCGGGAACTCCTGCCTGAAGGATGTCTTCACCTTTAACCAGCGATTCATATGTTTTTGCTCTTCCTGAAACATCATCCGACTTCACAGTCAGCATCTCCTGGAGCACGTGACGAGCGCCGTAGGCTTCCAGTGCCCAGACTTCCATTTCGCCGAAGCGCTGTCCGCCAAACTGAGCCTTGCCACCCAGTGGCTGCTGCGTAATCAGGGAATAGGGCCCGGTGGAACGCGCATGTACCTTATCCTCGACCAGGTGGATGAGTTTCATCATGTATATATTCCCCACGGTAACCGGATTGTCGAATGGTTCACCGGAGAAACCGTCATAAAGTATGGTTTTTCCATAGATAGGAGGAGACTGTTTGTGTTCGCGGTATATTTTATCAATAGCAGTCTTAAACTCCTCTTCGGTGGAGGCCTTTATGCCAAATTTTGACAGCCATAATTGGAGGCATGTCTTTCTGGCCTGGCCGGGTTCAGCTCCGTTTAAGACCTTTTCTCCGTTGTAGCCATTTTCCTCTAGCCATGCCTTTGCCTTTTCAATATCAGGCAGTAATTTATCTCCTGTACTAGAAAGCAAGACGGCTCCTGACTGCTGGACAAGCCAGCTTTTTGCCAGGGCATCTTCAATATCATTGTTGTTAGCGCCATCAAAAATAGGGTTGATAACACGTAAACCCAGATTATATGCGGCCCAGCCCAGATGTGTTTCCAGTATCTGTCCGATGTTCATGCGGGAAGGTACGCCTATCGGGTTGAGGATGATGTCTATGGGTCGTCCATCAGGCAGGAAGGGCATATTCTCCTCAGGCACGATGCAGGAAATGACGCCTTTGTTCCCGTGTCTGCCCGCCATCTTATCACCAACAGAAATCTTCCTGCGCTGTGCTATCCAGACCCTTACCAGATGGTTTACTCCGGCAGGCAAATCCTTATAGCTGTCCCTGGTAAATTTCCTCACGTCGATAACCTTGCCACATTCTCCGTGTGGTACTCTAAGCGAGCTATCCTTTACTTCTCGGGCCTTTTCGCCAAAGATTGCCCTGAGCAATTTTTCCTCTGCAGTTAATTCCGTCTCGCCCTTGGGGCTGATTTTCCCTACCAGGATATCTCCAGGACCTACCTCTGCCCCGATACGTATGATGCCCTCTTCGTCAAGGTCCCTGAGGCTTTCCTCTCCAACATTAGGTATGTCCCTTGTTATTTCTTCAGGGCCCAATTTTCCTTCACGGGCCTCAATTTCGTGCTTTTCAATATGAATGGAAGTGAACTTATCGTCCTTGACCAGTCGCTGGCTGATGATAATTGCATCTTCAAAGTTATAACCTTTCCAGCTCATGAATGCGCAGACAATGTTCTGCCCCAGAGCCAGATCCCCCTGCTCGGTTGCTGAACTGTCGGCAAGAACCTGACCCTTTACAACCTTTTGGCCTTTATCCATAATAGGTCTCTGATTGATACAGGTACCCTGGTTCGTTCTCACAAACTTGGCCATAGGATAAACCCGTATTTTATTATTGGCTTCCTTGATAGTGATTTGCGTGTTGGTAACCGATGACACCGTGCCGGCTTCCCTGGCAAAAACTATCTGACCGCTGTACTTGGCAACTTCCTTCTCCATACCGGTGCCGATCAGCGGAGCTTCTGGCTTGATCAGCGGTACTGCCTGGCGTTGCATATTGGATCCCATCAGCGCCCTGTTGGCATCGTCATGCTCAAGGAACGGTATCAGCGAAGTGGTAACGCTGAAAATTTGCTTGGGAGAAACATCCATGAAATCTATCTTTTCCGGTGGCTCCTTCAAATATTGTCCGCCTTTAATAACTTCAACCTTTTCCTCCATGAATTCGTTCATCTCGTTAAGTATGGCATTGGCCTGAGCGATGGTGTACTGCTCTTCCTTGTCTGCAGTGAGGTTAAGTATTTCATCCGTAACGAAAGGAACGACCCTGATTTTACGCCTGGAGGAAGAAGGTATCTTTTTGAATAATGCAGAGGTAACCCTGGTTCTGGCAGGTATGATTACCTTCCCTGAACTGTCGGTAAAGTCCTCCAGTAACATTCTGCCTATAATGTCATTGTGATTGACGGGTAGTCCATTAATTACCTTGCGATAGGGTGTTTGAATAAAGCCATAATCATCAATAGACGCATACGTGGCCAGAGAGCCGATAAGACCGATATTGGGACCCTCCGGTGTTTCTATGGGACATATTTTCCCATAGTGTGAATGGTGAACATCCCTGACATCAAAGCCCGCACGTTCACGTGAAAGGCCGCCTGGTCCCATGGCTGACAGCCTGCGTTTGTGCGTCAATTCTGCCAGCGGATTTGTCTGATCCATAAACTGGGAAAGCTGAGAACTGCCGAAAAACTCGCGTAGAGCGGCGGTAATGGGGCGATTATTGATAAGATTCGTGGGCGTGGCAAGTTCAGGCCCGATGGTGCTCATTCTCTCTTTAATGGTTTGCTCCAACCTCAAAAGACCAATACGAAACTGGTTCTGTATAAGATGTCCGGCTGTTCGCACCCGCCTGTTGCCCAGATGGTCAATATCATCCGGCTCTTCTTCTCCGTTGTTAATTCTGATAATATGCTTGATTATTTCAATAAAGTCATTGCCGTCCTCGGTCAGTGCACGCTGACTTTCCGGTACTGACATGTTTAGTCTTTTATTCAGCTTATATCTGCCTATCTTACCAAGGTCATAACGTCGCGAATTGAAGAAAAGGTTGTGCAGCAAAGCCTGTGAATTATCCAGGGTCGGCAGTTCGCCAGGACGCAGGCGCTTGTAAATTTCCTTCAGGGCCTCTTCCCTGGTCTTTCCAGTTGGTTCTTTCTCTATGGTAGATTTGATATAGAAATGGTCAGGCCCTTTATCTATATCCTTAAATAGAGCTTCGAGTTCTTTATCATCCTCGTATTTAATGGCACGCAGCAGCGTTGTGATGGGAATTTTCCTTTTGCCATTAACCTTGGTGGACAGAACATCTCTGCTGGAAGTTTCAAATTCAAGCCAGGTACCATGTTCCGGGATCAATTTTGCCATGCATAATTTTCTACCGCTGGAGGGGTCTTCCTGTGTACTGTAATATATCCCCGGGGAACGGATTAACTGGTTTACTATTACCCGTTCTGCGCCGCTTATGATGAAAGTGCCCTTTTCTGTCATAATCGGCACATCGCCGAAGAAGATTTCCTGTTCCTTGATCTCACCAGTTTCTTTCACGAGTAACTGTGCTCTGACATATAGCGGAGCGGTGTATGTCATATCGCGCTGGAAGCATTCATCTATAGAAAAGTTAGGCTGGCGGAATTCATATCCAATAAAGCGCAATTCCAGTCTATTGCCGGTAAAGTCTGATACCGGCGACACCTCGTCAAAGAGATCTTTGAGTGCTTCTTCCATGAACCACGTATAGGAGTCCAGTTGCACCTGGATCAGGTTGGGTATCTCCATGATCTGCGGCAGGGAAGCGTAACTTTTCTTTTGAAGTGCGGTGTTTCTACTCTCGGATAATGACAAAACAGACATAGTCTCTCCTAATTAATTCTTATACAGCGGCAAAGCACAAGCTAACAGATGTATGGGTTTTTGTGACTATAAAATAGATTATTTATAGAAGGCATAATTTCAGCAACAGCAA
>CAZTHJ010000030.1:0-1596 GCA_964613565.1 uncultured Dehalococcoidales bacterium
TATGCAACATGCCTGATAGGTCTGGGTGTGAACTTGAATGCATTTGCCTTCCAGTCCATGACCAGAGAAAAGGCACGCGGCAATATCCAGTCGCTGCTGGCGACACCGCTGGAGATAAGGAATATCTGGGTCGGTAAAAGCCTGGCCGTATTTTTACCCGGCCTGGTTGTGGGCGAAGTCCTGGCTGTGATTGTACTGGTCTCCATCAATTATATATATTTCGTGCCGCGATTGGGTTTCCTGCTGACGCCCTTGATGGCGGTGAACATTTTTATGGCCCCTCCCCTTATCTATTTGTGCCTGAGCCTGCTGGCATACCTGATAGGGCTGACAGGCAAACCTGCCTCCGCCAACCTTATTGTGCAGATCTTCCTGCCTGTGGTGGTCACACTTATGATCAACCTCATGATGCGCAATGTCATGCATATTGCCGGTTGGCTATTTGTATAGTTTAACCTGGGTATAGCAGTAGCCGTCGCCGTGATCTTCCTCGTGCTACAGCCCCGCCTAACCAGGGAGCGTATAGTCCTTTCGCAATAGGAGCTTGTTTTGAGTGGCGTAATGATTGTAATGGCAAGAGATTTCAGGGAGATCTACCACAGCACTGCCTTTCATATCATATTGGCAATCATTGCTGCTATCACGCTTGGCATGGCCGCGGGCATCATCATTGCCCTGCGGGGGCAGGCCTGGCTGGCGGAGCCGCGGGCATTGCCCATACTGGAATTCATTATGGCTCTGGTAGCCTATTTTATCCCGCTGGCCGTGCTGATATCCTTCATATGGGTCTTCGCCGGTTTTTCCGTGGTTAGGGAAAAGGTCAATGGCAATATCGAATGCCTGCTAGCCACCCCGCTCACCCCCGGCGCTGTCTGGATGGGCAAATGCCTGGCTATTTTCCTGCCCGCTTTTATACTTTCCTTAATTGCAGCGATGTTAGTTGTGCTGGTTACGAATTTTATTGTGATTATGCCTTCGGTCGGTCAATTCATGCCGGCCGCGCCGGCGCTCCTGACGGGCCTGCTAATAAACGGACTGCTATTCCTTGCGTTGCTCTCATTTATCATCCTTTTTTCCCTGGCAGGCAATCCTGACGTGGCAATAGCGCCCTCATTCCTGGTCGGCTTTGGCCTCATGATCGGGATACCGCTGGGCCCGGCCACCGGGTTTGTGAATCTGGCCTCCTGGTGTTTTGCGCTGTGGTATGGGGTGGGGACTGCCATTCTGTGGTTGGTGGTATTTTACTTTACCCGTCTACTTAACAGACAGAACATCATACTTTCAAGTAAGGGAAGCTGAGCTTAAGCTGAAGCTAATTGCGCCTGTAGTATTTTAAAAGCACTGCGCCTATCACGGCTGCGGCGGCCGGCAGTAGCACCAGCATAAAGCCTGATTGATATGCTGAGACAGGGTACTGGCGCACGCCTTCGATAATGACTCCCTGCCAGTTGGCATCCAGTACGAATCCTACCAGCATCTGGAAGATAGCTGCCGATATAAAAGGGCTCACGTTGATCATGCCCATGGCCAGCCCGGACATGCTGGTGGGGATGTTCTCCCTCACCATTACATATGCAAAGGGCCAAGCTGACAGGC
>CAZTHJ010000030.1:1642-8030 GCA_964613565.1 uncultured Dehalococcoidales bacterium
TGCGACGGCTAACGGCGGTTGCCCGCCGTTCCAAAAAACCAGGGCCAGCAGTGCGGCCAGATTAACTAGGGTGCAGGTAAAAATGGGGATTTTAATTAAGCTGAACCTGTCAGAGATATATGTCAGCAGCGGCAGGGTAATCAGGTGTGCCACCAGCATAAATAGCATAACATTAGCGCTGCCCTCGCGGCTCATGCCGTAAACCTGCATCAGATAGGGAATGCCCCAGGCAGCCAGAAAGACCAGGTTGGTACCGTAGAGTCCCATCCCTATGAGAAAGGTCAGCCATATGTGTCTGCTGGTAAGAACATATCTGATATTTTGCCTCAGTTCGCCTTTTATTTGCCCTTTTGAGTTTAGCTGGCTTTCTTTTATAAGGCTGTCCTCCTGTGCAGCGTCCGGCGGTGGCAGCCCGACTTCTGACGGTTTATTCCTGATAATGACCCAGCACAGGATGCATACCGCCAGGTTTATTATGGACAGGATTTCAAATGACCAGCGCCAACCAACGCCGCTGATGAGCAGCGCCATGGGAGTGGTGCCGATAAGGGAACCCAGTGTAATAAGCATGGAGTTGATACCTACCATGCGGGCAAAGTGCCTGCTCTTAAACCAGTCGATCACCAGCTTGAGCAAGTTTACATAAACCAGCGAAACACCCAGGCTGAGCACTATCCTGCCCAGAAACAGTATTTCAATGGAAGGCGCCAGTCCGAAAATGCAGGAGCCGACGGTAGAAATAATACAGCCGGCGGCGATGGTTTTCCTGGGCCCCAGGCTGTCAGCCATAATGCCCGCAGGAAACTGCACCATGGCATAGATATAAAAATACATGGACATAAGCGCGCCCCAGGTGGCTGCAGTCACTCCGAGGTCTGCCATGATGCGGTCAACAGCCGGGCCGGCCGCTACCCGGTGGAAAGTATTAAGTATCTGTGCCAGCATGGCTACTGACCAGATAATCCAGGCCAGCCGGCCTCGCCGGGCTAGTTTTTCTTCCCAGCTCAATCCTTTTACTTGCGAAGTTTTATTCATGTTTTAGCTTTAACCTGCGGGTTAATCAGCAATTTTATGCCCACTGTCGCTGTTTGGCAAGAAAAGCCCTGTATAAACCTGTATGGAAATGTTATTTGCTGTACTATGATTGCCTGTATTTCACAAGCAGAGCATGAAGATCAGTAGGAGAATACGGCGGAAATTGATATTGATATGTACCATTAATCTTCGAATATCTGCTTGAGTGCCATGGTCTGGCCCGAACGTACGGAATCAAAACCATATTTCTCACGGATATGGTCTATAGCCTGGTCGCGGCGCTCCCGGCGCAGCTTCTGCGCATCAAAAAGCCCTATCTGCCTCATCTCTCCGCAAAGGTTGGAGACCTCCACGCCAATGAGCCTGACGGGTTTCCCCCTGCTGCGGGCGGACTTATGCAGCATCTCCATTGCCAATTCATAGATGGCATCGTCAGTGGAGAAGCCCTGCGCCGAACTGCGGCTGCGGTTGATGGTCTCAAAATCGGCAAATCTCAATTTAAGAGTCACGCTTTTAGCCTGACTGCCTGAGGCACGCAGCTGGCTCCCCACCTTTTCACTGAGGTAGCGAAGCACTGCCTCCAGGTGTTTTATCTCCACGATGTCGTGGCCGAAAGTGGTCTCACGGCTGATGGACTTGGCCTCATCGGGCGCCTCAATTTTGCTATGGTCTATGCCGCGGGCATGATTATGCAGCACTAAACCATAGGAGCCGAAATGATTTTTCAGCACGCCCACGGGCAGTGAAGCTACCTGCCCCAGTGTTTTAATGCCCAGCGAGTTCAGTTTTGCCTCAGTTTTACGGCCGATGCCGGGCATTTTACTCACAGGCAGTGGGGCAAGGAATTGAGCTTCCTCCCCCGGTGCAATTTCCACCAGGCCATCCGGCTTGCCGTAATCGGAGGCGATCTTGGCCACTACCCTGCACATAGCAATGCCTGCCGAAGCTACCAGCCCCAGCTCCGTCTTAACACGCTGCTTGATCTTGACTGCGATTTCACGGGGCGTGCCGAAGATGTCACAGCCGGTTATATCCAGGCAGGCCTCGTCCAGACCTCCTGGCTCCAGCGCGGGCGAGTAATCAGACAGGATGAACATGAATCTGTCAGAATACTCGGCATACCTGACATAGCTGCCCTGCAGGAAGATGGCCTGCGGGCAGAGCTGATAGGCCCTGGCCAGCGGCATGGCGGCATGGACACCGAAGACCCTGGCCTCGTAAGACGCCGAGGCCACCACGCCCCTCCTCTCCGGCCTGCCGCCAACGATGACAGGCTTGCCGCGCAGCTCCGCATGCAGCACCTGTTCCACGGAGACGAAAAAAGCATCAAGGTCGATGTGCAGAAAGCCGCGGATCATTGTCGCACACGGCATAAACCGCCGCCACACACAGGGCTGAATTGTGCTCAGCCCTTAGGCCGGGCGGGTCTGGCCGCCTTTAATCACCTGCCCTTTTAGTTTTCGTTCCACCACCTGCCTTTCCATGAGCATCTCATGCTGGCAACCCAGGCATCTCAGCCTGAAGTCCACGCCTGTTCCCAGTACCAGCCACTGGTCTCCGCCACAGGGATGTTTCTTTTTCAGGCGGATTACATCTCCCTGCGAGATTTCCATGATATTATGCAAAGCTATTTCCCCATGCGGATGCTGTTGATGGCATTTCTCAGTTTGAGGGCTTCCTGGCGTGCTGAATGGGCGAATTCATCTCCCCGAGAGGCATACAGAACCTGACGCGAAACATTGATGATGGCCTTTTCGCCTGCAGTGTCCATCCCGTATTTAACCGCCAGCTCCAGGTCGCCGCCCTGCGCACCCACGCCGGGAATCAGCAGCGGCATGGTCGGGCATAGCTTCCTGATCCTCTGCAACTCCTGTGGATAGGTGGCGCCCACCACCAGGCCGATATTATTTTTGCTGTTCCATTCGCAGGCTTTGAGCGCCACGGCCTCGTACAGCGGCCTGCCCCCTGCATCGCTGATGTCCTGGAAATCCGCAGCACCTCTGTTGGAGGTGCGGCAGAGAATAAAGACGCCCCTGTCTTCATATTCCAGAAAAGGCTGCACCGAATCAAATCCCAGGTAGGGGCTGACGGTAACGGCATCACAGCCGAGACTTTCGAAGACTGCCACGGCATAGGCCCTGGAGGTATTGCCGATATCCCCCCGCTTGGCATCTGCAATTACTGGTATGTGAGAGGGCACAAATTTGATGATATCCGCCAGCGCCTGTATTCCATCGATTCCCTGTGCCTCGAAAAAGGCGAAGTTTGGCTTATAGGCGCAGACAAGATCGGAGGTAGCCTCAACAATGGCCTTGGTAAAGTGCAAAATGCCCACGGGCGGCATCTGCCGCGGATCGGGATCAAGCCCTATGCATAATAGGCTGTTATTCCTGCGGCTGGAGTCCAGGAGCTTATCTGTAAACTTCATCATGGCCTGCATTATAGCGCAATGCGGGGGTGCATCCAAGAGGTGTGCACCTTTGGGAGACAGCCTTGCACCTTGCCCCTATCCAAGGTATTTGATTGTATTGCAGGCAGGAGCCAGGCCCAGACCGGAGTTCATATGCTATAATTTTAGCTCATATGGATTTTAAACAAGCGGAAGAGTATCTGCTCAGCTTCACAGATTACGAAAAGGTACCCGGTATTGCCTATACCGCTGCCAATTATGACCTGCGCCGCATGGAACTGTTGTTGGAGCCGCTGGGCCAGCCTCACCTCTCCACCAAAACGGTGCATATTGCCGGCACCAAGGGCAAGGGCAGCACAGCCGCCATGGTTTCCAGCATACTTACTGCGGCGGGCTATCGCACCGGCCTGTATACTTCTCCCCACCTGCTGACCATCAGAGAGCGTGCCAGCATCAATGGCCAGATGATCTCCGAGGAGGAGTTTGCCGAACTGGTTACGCAGATCCGCCCCATTGTGGAGAAGGTCAATGGAGATGCGGAATTCGGCCAGCTTACCACCTTTGAAATCCTCACCGCCGTGGTGTTCACCTTTTTCAAGAGGCACGGTATAGATTTCCAGGTGCTGGAAGTGGGTCTGGGCGGTCGGCTGGATGCCACCAATGTTGCCAGGGGTGATGTCTGTATTATCACTTCCATCAGCCTGGACCATACCGCTGTGCTGGGTGACAGCCTGGAAAAAATAGCGGCGGAAAAAGCCGGTATCATCAAAGGGGGCAGCATCGTGGTTAATTTTCCCCAGGCTGCGGACGTAATGCGGGTGATCCGTGAAACATGCAAAAGGCAGAAAGCTATACTGGTACAGGTTGGCGAGGATATAACCTGGATGAGAAGCTGGGGAGATATCTCCGTACAATGGCTGATGGTTAAAGGCCAGTACGATGATTACAACATCGGCCTGCCTCTGCTGGGCGACTTTCAAATGGAGAACGCCGCTGCGGCTGTTGCTGTGGCTGAGGCGCTGATTGGCATGGGGTTAATACTGCCCAAGGAACAAATAGAGGCTGGCCTAAACCGTGTTTCCTGGCCGGGCAGGCTGCAGGTAATTGCACAAAATCCCTGTATTATCCTGGATGGTGCACACAACGCATATTCCATGAGGCAACTGATCCTATCAATCAGAAAGTACTTTAATTTCGTCCGCTGCATTGTTATTTTTGGCAGCTCGCTGGACAAGGATATCAGAGGCATGGCCGCAGAGCTGGCAGACTTTACCAGGGATGTCATTATCACCTCTTCAACCCATCCGCGAGCTGCTGCAAAAGGGGACATTATAGCTGCTTTTGAAACCCATGGCGTTAGCGTGCGTGAAGCAGGAACCGTGGATGATGCTGTCTCCGCGGCATTGGACAGGGCAGATAAAGATGACCTGATACTGGTAACAGGGTCCCTGTTTATTGTGGCCGAAGCCTTGAGGCATTTTACGATTTAGGCGGCTTATACTGGGATACTTCCCCGCAGGGGAAGCTGAGCCTCAGGCGGCAATATCTTTTCATAGATTTTCTGCAGCGCCATGATATGGCTGCAGATGCCCATCTGGGAGAAGAAATTACAGGTACAAAGCCACTTGCCTGAATTATAGCTGACCTTATAGTCATTGTTGTCACCCTTGAATGCTGCCGTGAAGCTGTTCAGAACCACGCGTTCCGGCTCGGCAGCATAACGCTTGGCCTTTTCGATTTTCCCTATCAGGCTTGATTGCATGGCTGTACCCCCATACTATAATTATACTCCCTGCAGCCCGAGCCAGTCGAACCGAATTCGTTTTATGTTAGCTCTCCCGGCCCCGGGGAAAAATGGGGTGGCTGCGGGTATTAATACCTATTATCCCCTGCGTGCAGCGAGCATAAAACACACAGTGCAGAAAAGGGCAGAACAAGTATTTTGACGGTGATGAAACGGGCAATAAGACGGAAGTCAAACTCAGCTATATGCACTACAATACAAGTGTAAAAAGAAATAAGAGGAGGAAAACGAAATGCAGTGGGAAATAATCGTAGCATTGATCATCGCCATACCGGTCATCCTTTTCCCGGCAGC
The DNA here is from genome assembly GCA_964613565.1 of uncultured Dehalococcoidales bacterium. GTDB lineage: Bacteria > Chloroflexota > Dehalococcoidia > GIF9 > UBA5629 > CAZTHJ01. Next base: position 7,186 of record CAZTHJ010000030.1, read on the forward strand.
CTTCGTCTGGTATATGAATCTCGGCGGACTGGTAAAATCCCTTGAGGAACGCCGGGAGAGAAACGCGAAGCGCATTGTTGCTGAACTGAACAGGTAAGTTTAAGCATACACAGGAGTATCAAAATGGGATGGGAATTTTTTATAGCAGTAATAGTAGCCATACCGGTGATCGTAATTCCGGCAGTGCTGGTCTGGTACCTTAATGTAAATGGCATCTCACATTTTATTCGGGAATCACGCAGGCGCAGGGTTGCCAGCCTGCAAAATGCGGAATCCTCAGTTGATATAAATGAAAAGGCTTAAAGTTCCTTCTACGCATATTGACCGGCTATGTGAGATATAAATCAGGTATACTATCCACTCCACGGGCTGGATCCCCCGGATCCAGCCTTTTTTATCCTCAAACATCAATTCTATTATGGATCAGGCAAGGTAGTCTTTTGGACTTATATTTGCGCTGCGTTTACATTTATCATTAAACTGGACTTGTGATATCATGAAATGAAAATCTATTTGGAGACAGGGAAATAGCATATCGTGCAACCTAGACCAGGTTCGCAACCAAGGCCGAATATTTCTTTTTGCCCCGCCTGCGCTGCCAAAATCACACCCGGACTACAGGTTTGCCCGGGATGCGGCACCAGGATTTGCTCCCAGTGTTACAAGGTTATTTCTTCATGGCAGGCTACGCGCTGCCCGCATTGCGGCAAACCTGAAATACTCAAAAAAGCCTCTAGGGATTTATCTACACAGGCTGCCGGGCAGGAGGTTGGGCCAGAGTTTGATATGCTTACCGATTTTCCCTGCCTGCGTCCAGTCTGAAAGGCAAACGCCCTGAATAAACG